>NZBB01000015.1 GCA_002686295.1 Candidatus Woesearchaeota archaeon | reverse complement strand
TTATCAAGAGGTGTCAGTACTGCAGGAGAACTAAGCGACATAGCAAATGTACCAAGAAGCAGAAGCTACGACGTACTAGAAAGTCTAGAAAAAAAAGGGTTCATAGTTATGAAACTGGGCAAACCAATAAAATATATGGCTGTACCTCCAAAAGAGGTTGTTGAAAGAGTCAAAAAAAACGTGAAAAATACTGCTGAAGAAAAAATTTCTAGCCTTGAAAATTTAAAGTCAACAGAAGTAGTTAATGAACTTAACTCTTTACACACTCAAGGAATAGAACTGATTGAACCAACTGATCTTTCAGGATCTTTAAGAGGCAGACATAACTTATACAATCATTTAGAATTAACAATAAAAAATGCAGAGAAAACAGTCACCATAATGACAACTGCAGAAGGACTAATGAGAAAGGTTGAAGGTTTGAAACCTGTGTTCGAAGAACTTAAGAAAAGAGATGTGACTATAAGAATAGCAGCCCCATTAACAGAAGAATCAAAAGCAGCTGCAAAATCTGTAGAAGGAATAGCGGAAGTCAAACATACGAATAAAAAAGCAAGATTTACAATTGTTGATGGAAAAGAACTTATTTTTATGGTGATGAATGATTCTGAAATACACCCAACATATGATATCGGAATTTGGATTAACACACCATTTTTTTCATCTGCATTGGAAGAGTTGTTTGAACTTGCGTGGCAAACAATGAAACCAATAAAAACTTAATTTTTTTATTAATTAATAAAATTTATATACTATTCTCTATAAACAAATAAATAATATGAATATTGAGAATATACTTGCTAAATTAAATTCAACAGAAAGGAAGGTTCTTCCAAATATAAAAACACACACACTTATTTCTGAATTAGTTAAAAAATGTTCTTTAAAAGAAATTGAAGTAACAAGAGCTATACAATGGCTTTATAATAAAAAACTTGTTGAAATAAAAAGTGAAATAAAAGAAATAATTTTACTCGATAAAAATGGGAAAAAATATGTTAATGAAGGACTGCCTGAAAGAAGATTTCTGCAAGCAACTTCAAGGGAAAGTGACATAAATGAAATTCAAAAACTAACAAGTCTAGAAATTAATGAAATAAATATATGCATAGGGTCATTAAAAAAAAAAGCAGCTATAGATATTGAAAAAAATGGCTACTTAAAGATTAAATTAACAAAACAAGGAAAAAATCTTCTTGAAAAAGAATTTTTAGAGGAACAATTTCTAAAGAAAAATTTTCCTATAACCATGTTAGAACTTAACTCTGAAGAAAAATTCTCATTTGAAAGTTTGTTGAAAAGAAAAAAGATTCTTAAAAAAGAAACAAAAAAAATCAAAAAAATCTCGATTACAAATCTTGGTAAAAAAATATTAAAAAAAGGACTTTCTGAAAAAAATTATGAAGATAAACTAACACATGAAATGCTAAAAAAAGGAACATGGAAGGGAAAAAAATTCCGTTCATACGACATAAAAATTAATGTACCTAAAATATTTGGCGGTAAAAGACAACCATATTCTGAATTCATAGAACAAGTTAGAGAAAAAGTTGTTTCAATGGGTTTTGTTGAGATGAATGGACCAATTATAGAACTTGAATTATATAATTTTGACGCTTTATATCAACCACAAGGACATCCAGCAAGAACATGGACTGCAACATACAAAATAAAAGAACCAAAAGCAGGACTTCTTCCAAATAAAAAAATTTTAAATGCCATTAAATCTGCTCATGAAACTGGTGGATTAACAGGTTCAACAGGGTGGGGATATAATTGGAATGAAAAAATAGCTTCAAGATTGGTTCCTAGAGCTCATGATACAGCAATATCTCCAAGATTTCTTTCAAAAGGAGTTAAAATCCCCGGAAAATATTTTAGTCTTGTAAGATGTTTCAGACCAGATGTTATTGATTCAACTCACGGAGTTGAATTTAATCAATTAGGTGGTTTCATTGTTGGAAAAGACTTGTCCTTTAGAAATTTACTAGGTTTATTAAAAGATTTTACGATTGAAATGACGGGTGCTAAAGAAATTAAATTTCTTCCTGATTATTTTCCTTTCACAGAACCTTCTGTTCAAATATCTGCAAAGCATCCTGAATTTGGATGGATGGAAGTTGCAGGAGCGGGGATTTTTAGACCTGAAATGACAGAACCTCTCGGAATTAAAGAACCAGTTATTGCATGGGGTTTTGGAATAGATAGACTTGCTATGCTTAAACTAGAAATTGAAGATATAAGAGATTTATTTAGTCAAAAACTTGATTTTTTAAGATATTGTAAAAAGGTGTTATAATGCCGACAATTGAAATTTCAAAAAAAGATCTTTTCAACTTAATAGGAAAAAATCTAACAAAAAAAGAATTAGAAGAAGATTTAATGTTAGTAAAAGGAGAACTTGAGAGTATTAATGGAAATGTATTAAAAGTAGAGATTGCAGATACAAACAGACCCGATTTATGGTCTTCAGAGGGTATTGCTAGAGAAATTAAAACAAAGTATGGAAAAACAAACAATCTTTCTTTTGAAAAACTAAAAAATTCGGGATTAATAGTAAAGGTTGATAAGAATTTAAAAAAAATAAGACCAAAAACTGTTTGTGCAGTAATTAAAAACTTAAAATTAACGCATGAAATATTATCACAATTAATTCAACTTCAAGAAAAGATTTGTGAAACTTTTGGAAACAAAAGAAAAGAAGTAGCCATAGGAGTTTATGACTTGCATAAAATAAAAGGTCCTATAAATTATAAATCATTTAAACCAAATGACATTAAATTTATACCATTAGAATTTACAAAAAAACTTAATCTGAATCAAATTCTTAGAACTCATCCTAAAGGAAAAGAATATGCTCACCTGTTAGAAGAACACTCTCAATACCCTTTATTTCTTGATTCTGCCGGTGAAGTTTTATCTATGCCCCCAATTATTAATTCTGATTACACTGGAAAAGTTACTGAAAAAACTAAAGCTGTGTTCATAGAATGCAGTGGATTCGAATTCAAATATTTAATGCCTTCTCTAAATGTAATTGTTGCAGCACTTGTAGATAGAGGTGGAGAATTACAAACTGTAAAAGTTGTTTATCCTGAAAAAGAAATAGTTACACCTAATTTAAAACTAAAAAAAATTAAAATCAACTGGAAATATATTGAAAAAAGAACAGGACTTTCAATTGGTAAAAAAAATATTATTAAACTATTGAAACAAGCAAATTACAAAGTTAAAGATAAAGGAAATAACTTAGAATTAGAATATTCATCCATAAGACAAGATATAATGCATCCTGTAGACGTTGTTGAAGATGTCACCATAAGATATGGATACAACAATATTGAACCTATTAGCCCAAAATTAATAACCACACAAAAAATAAACAAAATAAATCTATTTAACAAAAAAATAGCAAATATTTTGATTGGAACTGGATCTCAAGAAATACTTTCTTATACTTTAACAAACAAAAACAATCTTATCGAGAAAATGAATTTAAAGAATATAAAAGTTGTCGAAGTAGATAATCCTGTTTCTAAGAACTGGTCTTCTTTTAGAACTTGGATAACTCCCTGCTTAATGGAATTTTTAAGCAAAAATACAAATAAAGAATATCCTCAACAAATTTTTGAAATTGGAGAAGTGGTGGTGTTTGATAAAAATGCGGAGACAAAAACAAAAAATCCTGTTAGGGTTGCATGGGCTAAAGCAGATAAAAAATCTGATTTTACAGATGCAAAACAAATTCTTGACTTTTTAATGAATGCTATTGGATTAGATTATTCAATTGAAGAAATAAAACATGATTCTTTCATAGAAGGAAGAGTTGGAAGAGTTTTTGTTAAAAATAAATCTGTTGCATATGTAGGTGAAATAAATCCGAAGGTTTTAAGTAATTTCAGGATAGATATGCCTGTGTGTACTTTTGAACTTAATCTTACAGAAATATGTAAGTTGGTGAAAAAATGAAAAAAATACAAATAGCAGTATTGGGTTCTAGTAGTTCTATATGTACAAAAAAAGCTTATAAATTAGCTGAAAAAGTTGGCGAAGAATTAGCCAAAAAAGGATGTACTGTTATTACTGGAGGAGGAATGGGTGTTATGGAAGCAACGTTTAAAGGTGCAAAAAAAGCTAAAGGACTAACTGTAGGAATTATTCCTTGGGAATCTACTCAATTAGTAAATCAATATGCAGATGTTGTCGTGGCTACAGGTATTGGATGGTCTAGAAATTCTATAAATCTTAATACTTGTGAAGGAGCAATAGTTGTTGGTGGTGGAGCAGGAACTTTGAATGAAGCAACTTATGGTTATATGCAAAATAAACCTTTAGTAGCACTATCTACAAGTGGAGGAACTGCAAAGTTTTTAGCAAACAAATATCTTGATAAAAGAAAAACAATAAAAATATCTGATGCAAAAACTCCAAAAGAAGCAGTTAATAAAATTTTAAAACTAGTTGAAAAAGATCGTCAAAAAGATAGAAAGCTTAGTAAACTAGATCAAGAACTAATGGACTTAAAAAAAGGTGGTGAAGAATACATAAAGAAAAAAAAATAATTTCACTTAATACTTTTAGTTTTTTTCAAAGGTTTTTTTTGTTTTTGATTTAATAGTTGATTTTTTAGTTGTTTTCTTTTTCACAACTTTTACAACCTTATTTTTTTCATTCTTAACAATTTTATCCTTATTAACCTTTATCTCTGTTTTCTTAATCACTTCTTTTGAAGAATTTTCATCATTTAATTTTTCTTTTTTTCTTCTTTGTTTTACAGGTTTTGAAGTTTTCTTCTTTGGCTTACTATCTATTATTTCAATCTTTAACTTTTTAAATTCTACAACGACATCTTTGTGAGTTGCTTTCGTTTTTACTTTAATAACTTCTTTTAAAGGTTCAAGATGTTTAACGTTACATTTTCTTCTTCTTGTTTGTCCATCTATCATTACATAAGTATTGTCTAATATTTCTACAACAACACATTTTAATCCCGCATCCCTTCCGGCTATTTTAACACATAACCTTCCTATTTCAAACATTTTTTTCCTCCTTAATCTTAAGAATAGTGTTTGTTGCCAATAACACTTAAGATCTTACTTCTTTTATTAATTTAACTTTTAAACATGAACCACACAATCGACCACCATAAGGTCTTTCAGGTCTTTTTTTTGATTTAGCTGTTTTTTGAAGTTTCTTATCACTAAGTCTTGGTATACCTATTAACTGTTTTCCACAAACAGAACATTTTGGTGATTTTGGCTTTCTTTTTTCATAATGAATTACGTTTTTTCCACCTGGTGTCCTCTTGAAAATCTTTCTAAATGTTCTTGATTTTTTATTACCTGCTGGCATTTTTAAATGAAAAAATCTTTTGTTTATAAAACTTTAGCTTATATTCATTAGCTTCCTTAAAGAAAAACTGAATACTAAAGAAAGCAAAATATATGTGCCTAACCAACCAGGTTTCCATCCAAAAAGACTTATATTTCCCAAAGGTCTTACTTTTTCATTATGTATAATTATCTTTTCAAGCTCAGAATCTTTAATTATTTTTTCAGGTTTTTTATAAGTATTCTCATTTGTTATTAATAAATCCTTTTCATAGTTTCTATTGTCAAAAAGAATATTGATTTGATACTCTCCTGTTTCACCTTTTAATTTCCAAGTTGCAACATTATTATCTATTGTTTGCTTTTCTGATGAAATAAACATTAATTCAGGAATTATTTCAAGCGAAATATCTCCAAAAGTACCCTGCTTAAATTCTGTGCTTATTTCAAATTCTGAATTTGGTTGTATTGGTAAAAAAGCCATGTGACTATTTAACCATCCAAATATTATTATTATTGGTATGAAAGTATAAAGTGTTGGTTTGAAAGAATGTTTCATATATTGCATGTTTTTTTCCATTATCTTCTTTTGATGAGCCATAGCTTTCTTAGGATTATTCTTAAGAAGTTTCATTTCTTTTTGTAAAAACTTCATTTCTGCTTTCAATTTTTTCATAAGATCTTGATCGGTTGCAAATTTATAAACTACAGTTATAAAAAGAGTTATTAAAAATGAAATTATTAAAATTGCCCAGAAAAAACCTAAATCTAACAAAGGATTAAAAATTGAATCTAATATGTTTTCAAACATTTTATTTCCCCATAAATCTTCTCATCATAGGATTCATATCCATCATATGTTGTTGAGCTATTTCCTCATATAAACGATAAACTATCATAACAGTTAAAAGTATTCCTGTTCCACTACCAAATGCGCCTGTTAGATCTGCTGTTGCAGCTAATAATCCAACAGCCATTCCACCCATTATTGTCAAAGGACCAATATATCTTTGAAGCAACCTTTCAAGCACTCTTTGGTCTTTCCTAAATCCCGGTATATGTAATCCTGAAGACATTATTTGCTTTGCTTGAGACCTAGCATCTAAACCTGCTGTTTGAACCCAAAAATAACTAAACATGACTGCACCACCCATAAAAAACAATAAGTAAACTATTGCTTGTCCAAGCATTGAAATTGAAAAAGATCCTGTTATAATGCTTTGAACAATGTTTGGTGCAAATAACCATGAAGCTAAACCTGAAACAGGATTATTTCCTGAAAATCTTCCCAGTATTGGAAAACCCCAATTATATAATAATCTTGCAAATAACTGAACATTTGCTACCAACGCAGCAGTCAAAATAACTGGTATGTTACTAGTATAAAAAAAGTTAAGTGGCCATCTCATGCCATGACCTCTTACTCTTCCAAAGCTTAATGGTATTTCTACTTTCATTGATTGAGTGAATACTACAACCATAAACACCAATATAGTAGCAATAATTGCAGACAACATTATTGCAGCTGTTTGAGGATCACCTCTGCTTAAGCTTTGAAATAAAGCAGGTAATGCACCAGCAGATATCGAAGGATTTTGCGGACTTGATAAAGGATTAAAAATTCTTATGAAAATAGATTGGCTAACTCCTGCAGCTATGAACAAACTTATTCCAGAACCAAAACCCCACTTGCTTACAACTTCATCCATGAACATTATTAAAATTCCCCCTAAAAACAATTGAAATATCAATGTACTTCCAGGAACACCTGCTAAAGGTGCTAAACCACCCATAAAAACGTATATTGCCCCTTCAAGAAGTATAAACGCTACAGCCAATAATTTCTGTATTCCTTGAAATCTTTGTTTTCCTTCATGCGTTGCTAAGTCAAATTTTACCAAACCAGAACCATTTAACAATTGTAAAACTATTGATGCAGTAACTATTGGTCCTATTCCTAAGCTTATTATGCTTCCGAAACTTGCACCGAGAACAACTGATAAAAATTCAAACTGTTGCATGGCATTATTACCAAGACCATATAAAGGAACTAATCCAAGAATATAGAATAACACTACTGTTATTAAAGTCCATTTAAGTTTTTCTTTAAATGATAATCTTTTTTGCTTAGGAGATGCAACTTCTGGCAAATTATATAATATTTTATCAAAAAACGACATTTTACTCTTCAGGCTCTTTGGTTAATTGCTTGTTCTTCACTAAAAGTGAAACTTTACCCCCTATTGATTGTATCTTTTTAATGGCTTTTTGAGAAGCATATGAAACTTTTATTTCATATTTCTTTTTTGGTTCACCTTTCCCTAAGAGTTTATCAAAACCTTGTTTTTTAAGATCTAATTTTATATCATTAAATTTTTCAAGATTAGAGATATTTATAGTTGTTAGTTTTTTCTTTAAAGAAACAAATCCTTTTTTTTCTTTTTCTTTCCAAAAAGATGGTTTTTTTGCATCTCCTCTTTTTCCAGAGCCAGCTCTTCCTCTTCCACCTCTATTTCCTGCTCCTCTATGCTTCTTTTTTGAACCCCAACCATGAGAGTTATTTCCCCTCTGTCTAACGTTCTTTTTTCTTTTTTTCATCTTAACATTTTTTTTATTAAAATATTTATTTCTAATCCTCTATTTCCAAGAGCTCCACCTTGTTTAAATGATTTTTTAATACCTTTTTTTTCAAACCCACCTATTGGAGGGGGTAATTCAAAAAAAGGTTTAAGTTTTCCGTTTGAATCTTTTCTTCCTTTTTTTGATACTAATTCTTTTAGAATTTTGGCACTTACATACCCATAAGTAACATAGTCCTTGATTTTTTTAATCATGCCTATATTTGAATCAGTATTATTTATTATTACGCAAGTATGTTTTTTTCTAAGTTTTAAAAGATATATTGTATCTTTAATTTTTTTGTTAACACCAACTAATCCTCTTATCAATATAACAGCTATTTTTTCACTATTTTTTTTTGCTTTTTTTTCTTCACTCATTTTTTATTCTCTTTTTTTGTCTTTTGATTTTTATCTTTTTTTGTTACTTTTTCAGATGCTATTTTTTCTTTTTTCTTAACAACTTTCTTTTTTGAAGTTTCTTCTTTTTCTAAATCTGCTTTTTGTGTTTTTTCTGCACCTTCTAAAACAGATAATTGTTCAAAATGTTTTTGTTGTATTCTTGTTTTTGATAATGATCTTAAAGCTTGTTCTAATGCTTTAAACAAATTTAATTTATTTTTTGTTTGACCAAGTGTTTTAGACCAAATATCTTTTATACCAGACATTTCTAAAATCTTTGCACATTCTTTCTCAATACATAAACCTGTTCCTTTTGGTGCAGGCATCAATTTTATTTTAACTGAAGAGCATTTTCCTTCAACAGCAAAAGGTATCGAATGAGGTTCTTTTGCTTGTGATTCCCATGAACCTGACCCTCTTCTTATTGAAAAAATATTCATTTTTGCATTTCTCACAGCTTTTTCTCTTGCAGGCATTGTTTCTTTTGCTTTCCCATAACCCATACCTATATGACCATTTTTATCTCCAGCTATTGCAAAAGTTGTAAATCTTGGTTTGTTTCCTTCTCTTGTTTTTTTCTGAGTTTGTCTAAAAACTCTTCTTTGTCCCCCTCCAAATTTACCTTTTGCTTGACCTATCAATAATAATTCTACTTCTAAATGCAATAACTCGTCTGCTATTTGACTTTCTAATATTGGAATTCCCTTTCCAAGTATTTCATCGATGTCAGTTATTTCTTTACTTTGAACCTGTCTTCCTAAATTTGTTTTTGAAACCCAATTTTCTTCTTCTTTCATTTTAATATTTTATTTTTTAAACCCTCAAATTCTTTTGATATTTTTTCAGATATATGTTTTCCTTCAATTCTATCAGTTGGTGGAAATACCTTTTTAGATACAGGAACTTTAAAACCAGAATCAACTACTCCCTTCAGAGCAGAGTAAAGGCTCGAACCTTTAATATGTGTTTGTAAACCCAAATCTAGAATTGCTTCTTTAAGTTTTTTATCTTCTGCTTTCTTTCCCAACAATAAACCTGTTAAATAACTTGCAGAAATATTTTTGCAAGAGTTTTTCCAACCCAACTTCTTTAATTCTTTTGAATTTACTGATGCTAAAATCTTATCTCCATCAGACTCATAAGATACTATTTGTATTATAATATACTTGTTTGTTCTTC
Source organism: Candidatus Woesearchaeota archaeon (assembly GCA_002686295.1). Classification (GTDB taxonomy): domain Archaea; phylum Nanobdellota; class Nanobdellia; order Woesearchaeales. The sequence goes on along the minus strand of NZBB01000015.1, from coordinate 5,373 downwards.
TGATTACCAACCTATTTTTTCTACTTTTTAAAAGTTCAAGTCTTTTCTTATAATTAGTTTTTCCTTTTATTTTTCTTGAATAGGACAATCTTGTTTTTTTCATTTTTTCACCAACTTGTGTTCTTCTAAATATATTTTTATATGTCTTTTACTTCTGAAAAAGTTTCCTTTAGCTTTTGAATACATATTAGAAAATGTTTTATTTGATATTACTTTTTGTTCTTTCAACATTCTCAAAAACTTTCTTTGAGTTCTTATTTTATTCATCCAAGATTCTTTTTTACTTATTCTAGCTGTTTTTTTGCCTTTTTTTGTAGAAGGTCCTTTTCTTAATCCTTTCCTTCTTTGTTGAGTTCTTTTTCTTACTCTTACTTTTGAAACGCCTCTTTTTTCAATTTTTTTTATCGCATTTTCTGAAATCAAACCCCTTATATCAGTTTTTGTAATGGCTTCTTTTATATCTTCTAATCTTTCTGGATTGAAAACTACTCTTTTTTCAATTGCTTTAAGTACTTTGGCAGCCAATTTTTTTTGTGTTTTTAAATTCATTGTTTTTTTGTTAAAACTTTATCAAGTTTTTTTTTTTCTTCTTTCTTTTCAACAACTTTTTCTTTTGATTCTGACTTTAAATTCTTCTTTGCTTCAAAGTTTTTTTTAGATTTATCAATCTTTTCAACAACTTTCTTCTTTGCTTCTTTTTTCAGAGTTTTTTCCTTTCTTTTGGTTTTTCGTTCTTCAAAAGATTCTTTTATTTCTTTGATTTTGCTTTCTACATTAAAATTTATTATTTTAATTTTCATTTTTCTGGCCCTTTCCATTAACAATAATCTTTTTTTCCCGCCAATCTTAGAGGATATAATTGCTGCTTCGGTTTTCTGATTAATTTTCTCTAATTGTTCAAGATTATCCACTATAACTTGTTTTAGCCCTTTGAATAAATATCTTGTTTTTGCAAACGATCTAAAACCAACTTTTACAACTGGCGCATAACCTCTCTTTCGTAGTCTCATCTTATTTTGTAGACCTTTTGGTTTTCTCCATTTGAAACCTAATCTCTTCTTTTTGTGGGCATCTGCTCTTCTAAATTTCATTTTATTTGTTTTCCGTCTTTTTCAATTAAATATATGCCATCTTGAAAAATCCTTTTATCAAAACCAGGTCTTTTTGTTAATTGTTCTAATAGTGCAGCCATTTGACCTGCTTGTTCTTTGTTTATGCTTTCTACAATTATTTCTATGCCTTCTATTTTCACAGATGTATCTTTTAGTATGCCAACTGTTCGTGGCACTTTTTCTCCTAAAAAATTCTTTATCTCAAAAATATTTTCTTTAACAACAACAGTCATTGGAAAGTGACCTGAACAAATTTTTAATTTGTAAACATGACCTTCATTTGCACCTTTGAATAAATTTTTTATGTGGGCTCTAAAAGTTTTTATTAACTTTTTTGCTTGTTTATTGTCTTTTTTTGATTCTAATATTATTTTTTCTTTATCTACAAACATTTTTACTAAAGGGTTAAATAATCTTTTTTTAACTTCTCCTTTTGAACCAGAAACAACCACCAATTCATTCTCTAAACTAACATTACAATTTTCCGGAATAAATAATTCTTCTTTCATAAATTTAATAACAATATGCTAAAAGTTTTCCTCCATAACCTTTTTCTTTTGCTTCTTGATGGGTCATTAGACCTTTATTTGTTGATACAATAATTATTCCAAAATCTTTTGCAGGCAAATATCTTTTTTCGAACTTTTCAAATTCCACATTCTTTATTTGATAAGATGGTCTTATAACATTAATATTATTGATTTTACCAATCAGATTTATTTTTAATAAATCTCCCTTGTTATCTTCTATTTCTTCAAAACTACCTATATATCCTTCTTTATTCATTATTATCAACACTTTTTTTATTAAATTAGAGTTGTTCTTTGTTAATACTTCTTTTTTCCCTAAACGTTCATAATTCTGTATGAACGACAAAACGTTTGCTAATGGATTATTTAAACTCATTATTTACACCTAACTATATTTTTTAAAACCTAAATTCAATGCTTCATCCCTAAAACATTGTCTGCACACATTCAACCCATATTTTCCTATGTGTCCTTTTGTACTTCCGCATAAAATGCATTTTTTGTTTGCATTACCATGTTTTCTTTCTTTTGATAAATTATGTTTTTTGAATTTTGCTTTTTTCCCGACTTTATAACAAAGTTGTTTTAACACTTTTTTTGGATCTGAAGTAGACATTATTTTTCACCCGTAATTATTTGAAATTCTTTTTTAAAATATTCTAAAGCATCATTTTTTGAAATTTTGTGTTTTATAGGTATTTTTCTCTTCATCAACTTCCTTCTCTTTATTCTAAAACCAGGTCTTTCTAAAGTTATACTTACTTGCAAACCTATTACCCCTATATCAGGATCGTATTTTGAATCTGGAATATCTATGTATTCATGTATACCAAAAGATATATTTCCTGAATTATCAAAACAAGATGACAGCAAATGTCCTTCTTTGGCTTTTAACAATCTAGACAATAATTTTTTTGCATCTTCTTTTCTAAGAGTTGTTTTACAGCCTATTGGCAAACCAGGTCTTAAACCCCAACTGGCAATTCTCTTTTTAGTTATTGTCTTAACAGGTTTTGTACTTGTCAATTGTTCTAACAATTTAATAGCTTTTGATAGTTTATCTTGGTCTTTTCCAGTACCTATGTTTAAAGTTAACTTCTCTATCCGAATTTGTTTCATTTTATTCATTTCAATAATGATTCATCTACAACCATAGCACAATCTTTTTTTGTTTCAAATTTTTTAGAATTATGTTTAAATATTATTATTCCATTTCTCACACTTTCAAGCAAAACTATTTTTCCAACATGTTTTCCTTTGAAAAGTAAAACTTTTGCTCCTTTTTCTAATTTAAGTGTTCTCAATAATTCTTGACTAGGAATTGAAAGAACTACGCTATCTCCTGGTTTTCCATCAGATTTCTTAATTAAAATTGTTCTTCCATCTAAAGTATTTAGTTGTATTATGCCATTCTTACCAATTTTTTTATCTTTAATTTTCGATGTTTTCTGTAAAGAAGATTTTTTACTTATTGGATGTAAATATAATTTATTCTGAGAATTTATTAACATGATATAATGTTCATTCTCTTTTTTTATTGAAAGAACATCCATTAACCCCATAGAAAATTTATTATTGTTTCTATTTTTACCATTCACAAAAATATCTTGATTATGTAATATGTTCTTAACTTCTTTATTCGTCTTTGCTTTTTTTAATAAGTCTCTTAAAACAATAACTAAAGGCAACGATAATTCTAAACTGTGTGCACTTGGATTAGGTCTGGAAATAAACTTCGTGTTTTTCCTTTTTATTGGCCAAGTTCTTGGAGCTTTTTGTGTTTTCAAATGGTTTTTTGGCATTATTTTTCACCCTGAGATTTTTGTATTCTTTTTTTATCATCTAAATTCAAATTCAAAATCATCAAATTAGAAGGCTGAAAAGCTATGGATGATTTTGAACCTTCTTTCTTTGACTTTTCTAATTTTTCAAGATATACTTTTGCTTTTTTTAGGTTTATTTTATCGACTTTTTGTTCTTCGCCTTTAAATCCTCCTTTTAAAACTTTAACTTTATCACCCACCCTAAGTCTCAAAGATCTTTTATTATACTTGTTTCTTAATTCTTTACTTAAGTGAACTCCTAAAAATTTACTTTTTATATGAAGTGGAGCATTAGCTCTATATTTCCTCTGCTTTCTTGCTTGTTTGCTCTTACTCCAACTTTTTGAAAATTTTGATTTCATTTTATACTATTATACTTGCAACTTTTGCAATTCCAGCCCATCTAGCACAAGCTTCTTTTGCTATTGGACCTTTGAATATTGTTCCCTTGGGATTTCCTTTGTCATCTTTTAAAACAACTGCTGCATTATCTTGAAATTTTATTCTTGTTCCATCTGGTCTTCTATATTCTTTTTTTTGTCTTACAATAACCGCTAAAACAACTTGTTTTCTCATTTCAGGTTTTCCTTTTTTTACAGCCGCTTGAACTAAATCTCCAACACCTGCAGCAGGCAATCTTCCTTTAACTGTTTTGCTTGCTTTAACACTTATTAATTTGAGCTTTTTTGCTCCTGAATTATCACAAGCATCTACAATTGCTCCGACGTTTAATCCTTTTGTAACTCTAGCATTTAATGGTTTCATTTTTTATTTAATACTTCTACAACTATGAAATTCTTTGTTTTAGATAAAGGTCTTGTTTCCATAATTCTCACAAAGTCTCCTTGTTTTGCATTAATGTCTTCTGGATTATGTGCTTTAACTTTTGTAAATGTTCTTTCATATCTTTCATATTTAGGAACATATTTCTTTCCTTCCCATCTAACAACTACTGTTTTATGCATTTTATCAGATACAACTTTTCCTTCGAAGATTCTGCCTCTTTTACTAAACAATTTCTTCATTTTACATCCCTCATTTTTATTCTATCTTGTGGTCTCTTTACTATTTTAGATCCTTTAACTTCAAATCCATTTATTTTAAATGTCGAAATATTTTTCATGATAGTTATAATTCCTTTTGTTGTTTTTATTTTGAACGTGTTTTTTGTCTCATCTAATATTTGTCCTTTTAATCCTAGTAAAGAACTATTTTTACTCTTCATTATGTCTATATTTAGACCTATATATTCCTGTTTCAATTCTTTCATTTTCGTTTTTATGTGAATTATTATTTCACATTAACTGTTTCCGGTGAAAACCCTAAAGATACTAATTCACTTTTTATCTGCTTAAGGTGATCTCCTTGCAATTCTATAACTCCTTCCTTTGCAGTTCCACCACAAGCAAATTTATTCTTTAGTTTTTTTGTCAAGTCTTTCAAATCTATTTCATGTTCGTTTAATCCTTTTATTACAGTATATTTTTTTCCGAACTTCTTCTTTATGGTTGTCACTTTTATCTCTTGACTCTCCTTTGCAATTGTTTCACAAACGCAAAGATCTTTGGGCAGACCACAGGTCGTGCATATCTCACTCATTTTGTTGTATGGTTTTTATTCTTGCAATCATTTTTTTAAATAGCTTTATCTGACCAGGATTTTTCATGTTTGTTCCTGTCGCAGCTTGCGAATTTAATTTTATCAATTCTAATTTAACTTCTTGATATTTCTTTTTCAATTCTTCTTTGCTTAAGGCTTTCAACTCTTTAATTTTCATCAATCGCACCTTTTTTCTTTGATTTGCCTATTTTTTTGGGTTTTTTTGTTTTTGATTTAATAGTTGATTTTTTAGTTGTTTTCTTTTTCACAACTTTTACAACCTTATTTTTTTCATTCTTAACAATTTTA
>NZBB01000014.1 GCA_002686295.1 Candidatus Woesearchaeota archaeon | reverse complement strand
TTCAATTTCATCTCCTCTAAATTCATCTCTCCTATGTATTAAGTATACTTTTTTTGCTAACTCAGCTAATTCTCTTGCACCACCTAAAGCAGAATTTCCTCCCCCAATTACTGCAACTGTTTTTCCTTTGTATAAAGGTGCATCACAAGTAACACATGTTGAAACTCCTCTTCCAATGAATTTTTCCTCTCCAGGTATGCCTAAGCTTATAGGTGTTTTTCCGAATGCAAGTATTAAAGCTCTTGACTCATATTCTTCTCCAGAAGTTACTTTTGTTTTGAAAGCATAGTTTTTCTTCTTTTCTATCTTAACAACTTTCCCTGTTATCATCTCCGAACCCCATTTCATAGCTTGTGTTTGGAACTTAGTCATTAATTCTAATCCATTCACTTCATCAAATCCTGGATAATTCTCTATCTTATTAGGGATTGCTGTCTGTCCACCAACATCCATGCTTATTATTAGTGTTTTCAAGTTTTTTCTTCCCAAATATAAACCTGCAGTCATTCCGGCTGCACCTCCACCTATTATTATTACATCATACATACATCTTCACCTTTTTTTACATATCCTCTTAGCTCTAATACCTTAACCATTTTTCTGATTGAATGAATGTAAGCTGCAGTTCCCAAGTCAACATCAAATTCTTTGCACGAATTATAAATATTGTCAAATGCATCAACCATTTTTGTCTTTAGTTTTTCAAGAACTTCTTTTTCAGACCAGGAATAACTCATTTTGTTCTGAACCCATTCAAAATAACTCACAGTTACCCCTCCTGAATTTGCTAGTATATCAGGTATTGAAATTTGGTTTTTTTTGAAAAGAATTGCACGCACATCAGCACTTACAGGACCATTTGCCAACTCAAGAATTATTTTTGCTTTGATGTTGTCAACGTTCTTTTTTGTAATAACTCCTTCTAAAGCAGCAGGTATTAAAACATCCACATTCAATTCTAAAAGTTTTTCATTTGTTAAAGTATTAGCTCCTTTAAATCCTTCTAAACTTCTTGTTGTCTGCTTGTGTTTTATAACTTTACTAATTGATAATCCTTCTTTTTTATAAATTGCAATTTTTGAATCTGAAACAGCTATTATTTTAAAACCATTTTTCGCCAATAATTTTGCAGCAGTCATGCCTACATTTCCAAACCCTTGTATTGCAATCGAAGGATTTTTAATCTTTATTTTTTTCAAAGCCTCTTCAAGAATATATACTCCTCCCTTAGCAGTTGCATCTGCTCTTCCCTCTGAGCCTCCGAGTTCCAAAGGTTTACCTGTTATCATTTCAAAAACATTGTATCCTTTTATTCGATGATATTCATCAACCATCCAAGCCATAACTCTTGGATTAGTGTAAACATCAGGTGCAGGAATATCTCTTTCTGGACCAATAAATCTGTGCATTGCTTCTATATATCCTCTGCTTAGTCTTTCAATTTCTCCATCTGATAGTTTTTTTGGATTGCAAATTATGCCTCCTTTCCCGCCACCAAATGGAACATCTGCAATAGTATTTTTCCATGTCATCCAGAAAGCCAATGCTTTAACTTCATCAAGTGATACATTAGGGTGATATCTTATTCCTCCTTTTGTTGGACCTCTTAAATCGTTAAATTGAACTCTGAATCCTTGAAAAACTTTTATCTTGCAATCATCCATTCTTACAGGAATAGACACTTGCAACACTCTTTTTGGATTTGTTAATATGTTTTGTATAGAATTATCAAGTTTCAAAAGTTTTGCCGCTTTATTGAATTGTATTAACGCTTCATCCCAAATACTCATTTTACACTCTCATTATTTTTTATTAACAAAAAAATTAATTTAATTCAGTTAATAAATATTACTATTAAACTCAAAACTATTTAGAATTATTTTTTATGACTCCATATCCTATTAATCTGAATCTGGCACCTATTCGTCTGCTAATAGTTACTTTGCTGTCCGGCTCAGCGCATATTGGTTTTTTTAGTCTGCAGGTAAATTGTTGTTTTCCAAGTTCTTCAACAAAACCAATTGTTGCAGCACTATTAACGTTCAACATAAACATTTCACCAACTTTTACTGGTTCAACTTTTTCCTCTTCTTCACTGCCAACAACTTTATCAAATAAATGTGTTTTCAAAATAAGGTTATACCAAACAGGAGGAAGTTTTCCTGACAAACCAGCAACACATCCAACAAGTTTATCAGAACTTACAATACTTGGATCTAACTCAGTCATTAAAGCTATTGAACCACCAGGAGTAACTTCTTTTAAAGATTGGTTGCCGGACATACAAGAAGTTACAATTGCAGAAATAGGTTTTGATACTAACTGATTTTTTTTCTCAAAAGTTCTTCCAGGCCTAATCTCAATTTTATCTCCACTCTTAATTTTTCCCTGCAATAATGCCCCTCCTAAAACTCCTCCTTTCAAATCTTTTGGTTTAAAACCTGGCTTATTGATATCAAAACTTCTAGCAATAAACATCAAAGAATCTTTCTTTTCATCTCTTTTTGGTGTAGGAATATTTTTTTCTATCGCTTCAATTAAAAAATTGGTATTTACTCCTTTCTGTGCACTCATAGGTATTATCGGAGAGGTTTCATAATCTGTTCCTTTTAAAAATTCTTTTATCTGCTTGTAATTTCTTAAAACTCTATCTGTAGGAACTAAGTCTATTTTGTTCTGAATAACAACTAAGTTTTTTATGCCTGCAATCTGTAATCCCATAAGATGTTCTCTTGTTTGAGGTTGAGGACATTGCTCATTAGCTGCTATTAACAATAATGCCCCATCCATTATTCTTGCTCCTGATAACATTGTGGCCATGAGACTTTCATGACCTGGAGCATCAACAAATGATACTGCCCTAACAACTGTTGTTGCTGTTTTGTGTTTATCACACTTATCCTTGACTGTATAAGTGTTTGCACCTTTACATTTAGAACATTTCTTAATAACTGTATCTGCATACCCTAACCTTATAGTTATGCCTCTTTTTATCTCTTCAGAATGCGTATCAGTCCATTTCCCAGATAACTGTTCTGTAAGAGTTGTTTTTCCATGATCCACATGACCAACAAGACCTATATTAATTTCTGGAATAATAGTTTTTTTCTTTGCAACCATTAAGTCCGAGAAATAATACTGTTTTTATAAATTTTTAGTATCAATCCACGAGTTAAAATTGTATCAAAAGTTTTATAAACAAATTATTATTTCATCAAGAAAATGATTGAAGCTTTTAACAAATGGGATTGTTCAAATATAAAAATTGAGGATCCTGGACTTTCAAGATACATAAATGTTAATCCTGTTATGGTTCCAAAGACAGGTGCAAGATATGCTGGTAACAGGTTTCATAAGTCAAAATCCTTTATTGTCGAGAGACTTATTAACAAAATGATGGTTCCTGGTCACAAGGGGAAAAAACACAAAATTAGTAGTGGCTCATGCACTGGAAAAGGAACAACGAATTATAATTTAGTTGAGAAGGCATTTGATATAATAGAAACAAAACTTAAGAAGAATCCTATTGAAGTATTTGTTAAAGCTTTAGAAAACTCTGCACCAAGAGAAGAGCTTGTCACTATTGAGTATGGCGGTGCAAGATATCCTAAAGCTGTTGAGTGTGCTCCTCAGCGAAGAATCGATATTGCTCTTAGAATGATGACTCAAGGTGCTTTTCATAAATCTTTTAATTCTAAAAAATCAGCTGAGAATTGTTTGGCAGATGAGATTATGGCTGCTTACAATTTAAGCCAGAATTCTGCAGCTATAAAGAAAAAATTAGAGCTTGAAAGACAGGCAGATGCCAGCAAATAATTTCTTTTGACATTTTTTTATAAATTACGATTATTTATAAATTATAATTCTTCAAAGTTAATAATTGGTTTTCTAAACTTTTTGTAATCATCAATTGCTATTCTTTCACAAGCGGTATTAACAAAGCATTCTATAAATGAAAAGTCTTCAAGTTTTTCAGGTTCTAAGTTATTATTTACTAAAAAATAAAAATTTTTGTCTTTATAATTGTTCTTTATCTTCATAAATTCTGATAATTTATTCTGCCCTTGTTTTGTAGTCACTAAAACACCTATGTTTTTGCTCATGAAAAAAGCAGTTTTTGCGGCAGTCAATCTTTTTCTTATTATTTCTGAATCTTTCTTTGTCATTAAAGAATATTTTTTTTGGATGAAGTTGTATATGTGTACTGGTTTACCATTTTTTATTATCAATGCTTGTGGATGAAACAAACCATCTCCTATGTAAAAAAATGCTTCGAAGTTTCCTTCAATTTTTTCTGTGTCACATCCAAGTATCTGTCCTTCGAAAGTTGTATGTCTCAATTTTTTCAAGAAAACTTTTTTACCTGCAACCTCAAGTTGTTTGATTATTGATTCTTTTTGCTCTGCTAATTGAGTTGTTATAACAAGCATTATTTTTTCAGGCAGTTTATCAATTATTCTTTTTGGCAGTACAACTTTCTTTTTTAGTTTTGTTTCTACGAAATGTGTTTTCATATCTTTATGAAATATTCTCTGTTTTAAAAATATAATCTTCTTTCTATCAAAATGTTTATTAAATATGTTTATTACTACTTATGTTTATTACTACTAATAAATAAAAATAAGCATTTATATACTTCGAGAAACAATTATTGTTTATTATGGCAGAAGCAGAGTTAAAGAGCACTTTAAGTTTTCCAGTTATTCTTTTAATAACAATAAATTCTATCATGGGAACAGGAATTTTTTTCCTGCCTGCTTTGGGAGCTAAGATTGCAGGCCCAGCGTCTATTATATCATGGGTTTTGCTTGCTATTATTTCAATATATATTGCTATGTGTTTTGGAGAGTTAGCAAGTATGTTTCCAAAATCAGGTGGTGTTTATGAGTTTTGCAAACAGGCTTATGGAAGCTTCACTTCTTTCATTGTTGGCTGGATGACTCTTGTTGCAGGAAATATAACTATTGCAATGCTTATTGTTGGTGCAGTAAGATATTTGAATCCTGCAATGCCTGATATTTTCAAAGTCATTATTAGCTTGTGTTTTATTCTGGCTTTTAATTACATGGCTTTCAGCGGTATGGAGACAAGTGCAGTCATGCTTGTTGCTTTTGCAATTATAACTCTTGGCTCTTTGTTTGGATTGATAATTCCTGGTTTGAGTAGTGTTGAAACAAGTAATCTAACTCCTTTTTTTCCTTTTGCTTTTCCAACTATTTTCATAGCTATATTTTTCATTGCTGAAACTTTTTTTGGCTGGGAGACTGCAACTTTTTTAGCTGAAGAAACTAAAAATCCGAGAGAGGTTATTCCAAAAGCTTTGGTGTATGGAACTATAATAATAGCCATTTTATGCCTTTTGTTTGTTGTTACATCTCTTGGTGTTATACCTTGGCAGGAATTTGCTGTTTCAGAAGCGCCTTTAACTGATTTGTCTTTCGTTCATTATGGGGAAACTGGAAAAAACATATTCACTATTCTTGTTTATTTGTCAATAATCGGCAGTGTTGCCGGATGGGTTGTTTCTGCTCCAAGATTAATATTGGCTCTTGCTAAAGATAAATTGTTTCTTAGCCAATGTGCAAGAATTCATCCTAAAAACAAAACCCCACACATAGCTATTTTATTCCAGACAATTCTGACAAGTATTTTAGTTGTTGTTGGTGCGGGTTCTTACGAGACTTTGCTTGAGATTCTTCTCCCAATGGTTTTGATAATTTATAGTTTAACATTGCTGAGTGTTGTTGTTTTAAGGTTTAAAAAACCATATATTGAAAGGCCTTTCAGACTTCCTTTTGGAAAATCAGGACCTATAATTATTGTTTTGATAATGATTTCTTTAATCAGTTACTGGCTTTTTCATTCTGAAGGAGCATTCCATATTTTAAAGATTGGCTTGTCTTTCATTGTTTTTGGAATACCTATTTATTTCTTGTTATTGTTTTATTACGACCCTGATGCGATTTCAAGAATAAACAATTTTTTTGCTTACTTTAACCTTCTTCTTGAGAATTTTCTTCTTCCTAAAAGTGTCAGAAAACACATTCTTTTGATGTTTAAAGATTTAGAGAAAAAACATGTTCTTGATTATGGCTCAGGTGTTGGCACTTTAACATTACATTTGGCTGAAGCAGTTGGTCCTGAAGGGAAGGTTTACGCTACTGATCTTAGCAAAAAAAATATTAAGATTCTTGAAAAAAGACTTAAGAAAAAAAATTATGAACATGTTCATCTAATTCATGATGAGCACCATGTTAGCAGAATTCACCCAGATGTTGAATGTGTTGATTTGATATTCTCTGTAGGCATGCTTGGTTATATGCAAAACATAAAAAGAATTCTTTCTGATATGAGTGATTTATTGCCTGATAATGGACGAGTTTTATTTGTTGAATACGTTGATTTTTTTAGAGTTCTTCCAAATCTTGACTGGCTAGATTCAAATGAGAGAATTGAATCTTTGTTTAGGAGTGTCGGATTCTCTGTTAGAGTTATAAGGAAAAAAGGGTTGTTATGGAATTACGTATTTGTTTATGGTATAAAGTCTGAAAAGAATGTTCCTTTTATCTAATTATTTTTAGAAAACAATTATTGTTATTCATAATTTATCAAGATATCCTAGAAGTTTGAAGTAATCCTTTGCACATTCTTTGCAGTATTTATTTTCTGGTAAACCACGCATGCAGTATTGAGCTGTTTTTCCACACACTACACATATTTTCTCCTTTACTCGACCTTTTTTCAGCTCATTTTCTGCTTTCTTAACTTTTTTTTTGATATCCATGAATATTAATTTCAATTAAAATTAAGTACTTATAACATTATTTTTTTCGTTTAAAAAACTTTTTATTTGAAATTCTCGACTGCTGAAAAGTCCACTTAATAATTCTAAGAACGATTTTTTATCTTCATAACTTTTAATTGTTATTGTTGTATTTAACTCTTCTTCCAAATATTCTACGACATCTTTCTTTGTGCCTATCTCATCTATCAACCCCAACTCCAATGATTCCATACCAGTATATATCATTGCTGAACCAATTTCTTTTCTTAATATTTCATCAATGTTTCTTAATCGTATTATTTCATTAAGGAAATATTCATGTATCAAATCTATTTTTTCTTGTAATAAGTTTTTCTCTTCTTCACTCATTTTTTTTAATGGGCTTGCTAAATCTTTGTATTCTCCTGCAACTAAACGATTGTATGATACATTGTGTTCTTCCAGAAATTCTGAAAATCCAAGATTTGATGATAATACTCCAACACTTCCAAGAATTGATATTCTGCTTGCAAATATTTTGTCTGTACCTGCTGCAACCCAGTATGCTCCTGAAGCTGCAACTTCTCTTACCCATGCAACAGTTGTCTTGTTTAATTCTTCTATTGCTTTTGCAATTTCTTCGCTTGCAACAGGTCCTCCTCCTGGACTGTTTATCTCAAATATCACTGCGTTTATTGCTTTGTCTTTTTTTATCTGATCCAATTTCTCAACTATACTTGAAGCGGAGGTTGTTGCAGTTGAAAAAATATTCTCTCCATCAGATGTAATCATTCCTTTTATTGGTATCAATGCTACATTCCCGTAATTTGATGTTTGAGAGAAGGATGATATAATTGTTGCAATTAACCAGCTTATGAAAAATAAAGATGTTAATATAATAATTGTTTTTTTTAGTATTCCACTCATTTTAATATTTTATCTCCTCTATCGTTTTTGTTTTTGTTACTTCTTCTAAGAATCTGTGTCCTCTTATTAATAAGTGTATTGGCTCTACAATCCATAATATGAAAAACGGAAAGAATGGTATTACGAAAATGTTTCTTAATATTGTTTTTGCAATTGTTAATTTTCCTTCAACTTTTAGTTTTAACAACATCATTCCCGGTGTTTGTGCTAGTTTTAATTGAAATACTGTGAAGTATGCTAGAATAAGTATTGATATAAAGAATAATGATATGTAAATGTTTGTGCCTACCAGTTGTTGTATTTGTGCTATCATTTCTGTGAGCGAGCTATTAGTTGTTATTGGAAACACTTTTTGAAATGGAGAGATTATTATTATATTTATTATTAACAAATCAAATATGAATGATGCTAACCTCTTTAGAATCGGTGCATCTCTTTTTAACAATCTTTTTTTTGGTAGTTTTAAATCCATAAGTTTAGATTATTATATTTTGTTTAATAAATTTTTCGCAACATATTTAAAAGTTTCAGTTTTTTAAGATTATATGGCTTTTAAAAAACCTGAAATTAGCCCTGAAGAAGAGATTCGCAGAGTTAAACTTCCTCGCGGTAATCAAAGCATTGGTATTCTTGAGAAGAGACTTGGTGGAAGTCGTTGTTCTGTTCGTTGTCTGGATGGAAAAACACGTATTTGCAGAATCCCCGGAAGACTGAAAAGAAGGCTTTGGGTAAGAGAAGGAAACATTGTTCTTGTTGAACCTTGGGAATTTGGTGGAGATGAAAAAGGAGATATAATATTCAAGTATAAACCTAATCAGGTTCATTGGTTGAGAAAAAAAGGTCATTTGGATAAATTGGATGAGTTTGATGAATTTAGTTAGTTCTTTTCATTCCACATATAGAATATCAAACCTATAACGCCTATTGTTATATATGTGTCTGCAAAGTTGAACACAGGCCATATTTTGAAGTTTATAAAATCAATTACATATCCTCTGAATAATCTATCTATCAAATTACCTATTACACCTGCAAACAATAATAACAGAAAAGGATAAGATTTCTTTGGGAACTCATCATATGAATGCATCAGCACACCTACCGCTATCAATGATATCCATATAAAAGCAACATTTGAATCTTTGAAAGAACCCCAAATTGCACCTGTATTTTTTACAAGAGTTATAGCTAATATCTTAAAATCTATTGATAGATTAGTTGTGTTAACTATTATTTTTGAAACTTGATCAAAAAATAATAATGTTAAGAATATAAGAAATTGTTTTTTTACCATACATCCTTTTTTTCTTCGTCTTTTTTATCAACTGATTTCTCTATTTTCTGCAATCTTTGATTCATTGCATCAAGCTCTGCTTTTATAGTGTCAAGCTTAGATGATATAAGATCAAAATCTTTGTTGAAATCAATAGTGTTATTTGAAGGTTTTTGTTGAAAACTTGATGGCGAATCTAAAGAACCTGTTTTTTCTGAAAAACTATTAGTTACAGGTTCTAATCCTAAATTTTTTGCTTCCTGTTCAATACCCGTTTTTGATTCTAATCCCTGTTCTGTGTTTAAACCAAGATTATCTGTTGGATCGCCTGAATCAAGGGGCATATCCATGTCAAAATCATCTTTCTTCCAAAACATTAGTTTATCTATAAAACTCATTCTTCAACCTCCATTTTTTTCATTATTGAATATAATAAATCTTTAGGCAAACCTTTCATAATTTTAAAAACTAAAGAGTCAGGATGAACAGATATTTTTTCCTGCTTGAAAAGACTTATTAATGTTAAAGGATCTAATTCTTCTCCTGCAATTTTTGAAAACATAGTAATAAATAACATTCCTTTTAATTCCGATTCTCCAATTGAAATTAATTCTGATTGTTCTCCAAACAAGAATGCTTTTGTATTTTCAGAGCTTAATGCTTGTAATGCTTTCTCAATAGTTATATTCTTAAAATCTAATAAATCATCTTTCATATCTTCAAAAATAGTTGTTTTAACTAATAAAACCTTGAAATAATTTGTCGTGTTGTCAAGATTTTTTATCTCTAAATTTTTTAATTCTTCATTTGATAAAAATGAATAAGGACTTGTTTCTTTTTCTTCAGTTTCATCAGTATTTTGTTTCTTTGTCTTTTCATTTATTGATTCCTGATAAAAATCGCTTCTAAAAGTTGATGAAGAGGGTTTTATAACTACTCCTGCCAAAAAAATTTCTTGGTTTGCCAATAATAATAAATTGTTATTCTTTTCAAATCCATCCTTAAATTCTAAAGTGTCGTTAAAAACCATTACACCAAAAATTGATATTACAATTATGAAAATAAATGAAATAAGAGTCATTATCTTAAAGAAAACCTTTCCAAACCTGAAAGCTAGTAATATACACAGAATAGCTATGACGATTGCAATTAATGATACAAAAGCAGGATTCATGAACAACACCTCTAAAGATGGTTAATAAAGTAAGGAGTATATAAATTTTTCTTTGTTATAATTTATTTAACTAGAAAAAGATACAAATTTTTATAAAGGAGTTGTTTTTAAACAAAAAACCGGAGGGATATTTTGAAAAGAGCGGTTTTTATAGGCAGATTTGCTCCTTTTCATAAAGGACACTTGAGTTTGATGCAGAAGAAGATAGACGAAGGTATACCTTTGCTGATATTAATAAGGGATACTCACTATGATTCTTACTCTGCTGAAATCAGAAAAAGAATGATTCAGGCCTGTATGAAAAAACTTAAAGTTAATGCTAAGATAATGATTATTGATGATGTTGAGAGTTTTAACTATGGTAGAGGTGTTGGTTATGAAGTCTGTGAAATTGAAGTGATTCCTGAGCTAAAGAAAATTTCTGCCACAAATATAAGAAATATGATTGATGAAGGTGATGACTCTTGGAAAAAATTAGTGGCTCCTGGCGCTGATAAGGTTTTGAAAGATTACTTATCTAGAAAAGGAGTTGTTGTATGGTTTACAGGATTATCTTGTGCAGGTAAAACAACTATTGCAGATGCTGTTAGCGATACCTTAAGAAAAAAAGAGATAAGATGTGAAAGACTTGACGGGGACATTCTTCGAGAACATATCACTAAAGATTTAGGGTTCAGCAAAAAAGATAGAGAGAAGAACTTGGAAAGAGCAACCTTTATAGCGAAAATATTAGCCAGAAACGGAGTGGTTGTTTTATCATCTTTCATAACTCCATATGAATTCATTAGGAGAAAAATAAGAACTGAATTAGAAAAAGAAGCGACATTTATCGAAGTATATGTTAAAGCTTCATTAGAGACTTGTAAAAAAAGAGACTATAAAGGGCTCTATGAAAAAGCTGAGAAAGGAATTATAAAAAACTTTACAGGGATAAGTGATCCGTTTGAAGAGCCAGAGAACGCTGATTTAATACTTGATACTGAAAACAAAACAGTTGAAGAATGCAGCGAAGAAGTGCTTAGATTCATTGAAAAGCTAAAATATTAGATTAATTTGGGGGATGAGAGTTGAGAGAAAAGAACTATAAGATTATAGGTTGGATTCTAATTGTTATAGGTTTATTCTTTAATCCATGGGTTGTTGAGTGGTTATTCAGCCCTGATGGAAAACTAGACTTTCTATGGAAATATGTCACAATAGCAATATTTAACATCATTCTAGTCATAGTTG
>NZBB01000013.1 GCA_002686295.1 Candidatus Woesearchaeota archaeon | reverse complement strand
GAAATGAAATCATAAATTTTCTTTAGGAGTAAGAGATAACCTGTATGAAAAGTCAAGGGATACCAATAGATTTTTGATTCATTGAGATCCATCCTTACTTTTCTTTTTTCATTTTCAGTAAGAGAATATTTATCCTGTTCAAAAGTTATTACATGGAAGGTGTAATCACCTTCCAACCCTAATGTTTTTATATATGATAAAACAATATTTTGGAAAAGAGGGTCATTAAAACTATTGTATATAAAAACTATTGTTGAATTAGATTTCAATTTTAATTCAAAGAAATAAATATCTAAAAAACACACGGATGGATCTTAATGGACTTTTCTTATCAAATAAATAACTCAATGTCATAATCCGTATAATCTTATATTTCATATAAAGCAATTTCTTCCAATTGATATTATGTTCAGTATCAACTAAATGATACAGTTTTTTATAACCATTTTCTAAACCAGAAAAGTCCGACATTGCCGAGTTTTTAATTATCCTATAATGAAGGACCTCATTAATCGTAAAATCATATTTTCTGCCCTCAGATATAGAAAGATAAAAACATAAATCTTCACAGTGGGTAAGCTCTTCATTAAATTTATACTCTATATTCATTTCCCTCTTTATCATCCATGTATTACCAAAACAGCATGAATTGCTGACCTGCAACAATTCATTATATGGATAACCTTTAAATGAGGGAATGTAACTTTTACCTATAGGTAACATTTCTTCATTCATATAGACGACTTTTCCATCAACAAACGATATATTCGGTTGTTTTTGAAAAATTTGAAGCCTTGACATAATACTATTTGATGGCATTACATCATCAGCATCCATAAAACAAAAGAATTCTCCCCGCATATTAGAAAGCCCAAGATTACGCGCTTTACTTACACCTTTATTATCTTGCTCAAAATATTGTATTTTGTCATCAGGAACTTCATGAATGATTTCCATTGTATGATCATTACTTCCGTCGTTAATAATTAACAATTCAAAATTAGTATATGTTTGATTTAAAATAGAATTGATTGCTTCGAAAATAAACTTCTCAGAATTATAAGTAGGCATAATAATAGAGACTAATGGATTTAATTGCATACTATATTATTTTATATAAGAATAAATTAACTGTTTAAAAATACTAAATATTGCTGATTTCCTATCAACAGATATTCTTGGAATTATTGAAATGCTACTATTTACAAAATTAGGTTGGTTACCTGTCAAGAGATATTTTATACCAAGTCTTTCTAATATTGGGAAAGCATTTATGTTAATTTTATTGAAAGGAAATGAAAATGTAGATACTTTTGTATTTGTAATTGATTCAATTATATCAACAGATTTTTCAATTTCATATGATAAGCGACTTTTGTTTACAAAGGACAAATCAATATGTGAGTGAGAATGACTTCCAAACTCTACGATACCACTATCAGCCATTTCAGAAATCATTTTATTGGTTAAGACTTTATATTTGCCCTTAGTTCTTGAAAAACTAAATTCTCTACCGATATATTTGGTTGATATATAAATATTAATTTTTTGATTAAAATATTTGGCTACCGGAAAAACTTTAGTATAATTATCTACATAACCATCATCAAATGTTAGAAAAATTTTAGCATTTGTCTCATTGTATTCAGAAATAAAATCAGAAGAAAAATAACTCAAAAATTTAATATGTTTTCTAAAATTATTTAATTTAGTAGAAAAATGGTAGGATCCAACAGAATGATATAATAATACATATTTATTTTTATTATTTTTATACCTAAATAAGCCATTATCCGTACTATAATTCATTATTTATAATTAGCGAATTAATCACAGCTATAATGTCAGAAATTGATAGTAAGAGAACCAGCTATGTTTGAACCCTCAATTCTTAATTATATTGCTATATAAATTATTAAATCTTAATTTTTGCACTTTAACAGAAAAAATGTTTTTAGCCCTATCCCGTCCTTTATTTCCCATATTAATAACAAGATTTTTATTTTTTAATACTTTAATAATGTTTTGAGAAAATTCACTTACATTATTCGGATCACAAACAAAACCTGTCTTATTATTCAATACTGATTCTGTCATTCCCCCGACATTTGACACAACACATGGAAGTCCAGCCGCCATTGCTTCGATAACAGCTATACTATTATTTTCATTTTTGCTTGGTTGAAAATACACTTTTGATTCATTATAATACGGAATTATATCGTAAGTGTACTCTATAAATTCTACATTATTTTCTAATCCTTTAATCCTAACCTTATCCTCCATTCTTTTAATTTGTTCAGTTAAACCACCTACCCAAATAAACTTGGTTTCGGGAATATATTTACAAACATTTTCAGCAACTAAAAGCCATACATCAGGATTTTTATCAGCTGTTATAAGTCCAGCCGTAAAAACAATATTTTTATTATATTTAGGATTTAAATTAAGATATATAGGATTGAAGCTATTATAAATAGTATAAATATTACTATTGTCAAATCCTAGATATTTTGATACCTGAATAGCAGCATATTTTGATACGGTAATTATCATTTTGTTACTACGCATAAACATTGGAAATAAATACATAAATTTATATTTTAAGCTAAATCCTTGCTTAGGATAGGCATTCATTAAAAGAACAATCGGGTTCTTAAAGAAAAGCAATGTCATAAAATAATAGCACACCCCATTTGTTACAAATATTAGATCATACGATATATTTCTGATGTAAAATAAATAAATAAACAACTCATATATAATTGAAAATAACGGGTTCTCAAATATTAATTTTCTTACGGGATATGTTGTTATATTTACTTTATATGTTTTACATAAAAAATTTAATTGTGTTGTTGTTTTATTTTTTTCAATTAATAATTCTGTTTTGTGCCCCATATCATTATGCATTCGAATAATTTTTTCAAGAACTGAAAATGTTCCACCACCGTAAATATAAAAATCAGCAATAATTAATATATTCATTTGAGGTTATTGTTTATCAAAATAGGTGATTTTAATGTTAATGATGGTATACAAATCGCTTAAGATGAAAAATGATCTAACAAAAAATATTCTGTATATAATAGATCTATATGGCTATCTGTCAGTGTTGACGATTTATATAAATTAACATTATTTTTTTGTTTATAACAGAATGACAATGGGATATTTTTTCCACGAGTCAAACGGTCATCTATTAAAACCCCAATTATGTTATATCTTAACATAAGTTTCATACACACATTATTTATAAATTTTGAAAATATGAATTTATTGCTTATATAAATTATATGTATAAATGAAAAATTTTTTCGTAGATATTTCACGGCTACCATATAACAATTACCTATATTTGATTTTACTAAAATATGCTTGCAATTAAAATTAATATGGTCATCTAATATTTTTCGTTCTTCAGAATTCAGTAATTTCACAATTTCTAATAAATTAAAGACTACTTTAGGCTTATTTCTATAATTTAATCTGAATTTTGGGAGAATTATTCTAATATTAGTATTCATTATCTTAAATCCCGTCTTCATGTATATCGGAACTGTTTCCTTTGCTGGGCCCAAAACTGTTATAGTGTAACCTGGCATTGTTAGTAATGGATACAACATTGCCAAACTTTGATTACGATATTCTTTTCTAACAATAATAGAAGTTAAATTGCAAAACTTATACTCCCTGTCATTGATCACCCTTTCACTAAACACAGCTCCAGCGAATCCTACAATCTTATTATTATCTTCTAACACGTACCCATAATATTTTTCATTCTTTTCCCAATAATCAGTAAAAATTCTTTTCCAATCCTCCTTTTTAATTTTAGGATGGTTAAATAACTTTAAAACATTATAAGCATCTTCAAAATCAGCCTTTACAGCCTTTCTAATCTGCTTCACAATTACCTATTCTTTACCCGTCTATTAGCTCACTTTATTAATTTTAACTTATAAAGTATGTTAATTTTCTATTTTTTCTAACACAATTGTTTTTATTAGTTCATAATTCAATAATTCAAATATTTCTTTATCATCAAACTCAATTAAAAACTCTTCTTCTAAAGCAGAGACCATATTCATATGTTTTAATGAATCCCAACTTTCAATATTATCTGATGATGCATCCGTTCTTATCTCATTAACAGGAATATTAAATACAGCTGAGATGACTTCCCTCATTCTTTCTTCAATCAGTTTTTCCATACGATACCTTAATGTAATTTATATCATGAGGTTTATAATCACTTATATGTAACTTATAGTATCGCTTAGAATCATCAAAAGATATAAATTTAAAGCTGCAGTCATCATAAAAATCCATGACCTGCTGATTCTTATTTGTTTTTATATATTTTGCAACAATAGTAATTACTCCTTCACTCTTAAGTCTATTAACTACCGTATCGATAAACACAAACTCTATGTTTCTTCCTATAATCCTACAACTCAACAAAAATGTATCAATTTCAGAAACTCCTTTTTGTCTATCTATTTTAACTATACAGAGCCCTGTTACACCGCTATCTCCGTATTTATCTGTTATTGAAATAGCCATTACCAATGCATTATGATCTCCAACTAACCTATTTATATCCCCTTCAGTATATCGTTTTGTAGTTAAATTGAATTGGTTAGTCTTCTGACTCATTTGAGCTATTCTAGGAATAAGTTTCTTATCATCATTAAAAACAATCATCTCCATCTCAAGGGAAATCAGATAATCCTCTAGATTTTCAAATTGTTTTTTGTAAGACCCCCGCATGGCCTGTTGCTTATACATAGAAACCCTTATTTTATCTTCCGCTGTCGCGGACCTATTGTAGAATAAACCCATGTTTTCCCTGATCATCTTAGGGTATTCATAAAGCTTTTCTGGAACCTGCAGAACCTTCACCTCCGGTAATTGATTCCTTATCAGATTCACTTCAAAAAGTGAATCATCTACTAGCACAATACTATCCAGTCCTATGTTCAACTCCTGGGAGATTTCATTTAGGTTAGATACTTTATTGTTCCAGTTTACCTTTTTGATGGCTAGATGTTGATCCCTTATTATCATATCAGGGTGGTCGAATAAGACCTGCTCCACATCATCAGGATTGTTCTTTGTACATAATCCCAACAGAACCCCTTGTTTAAACAGAGACAACGCCAAACTCTGAATTTCAGAAAAAATAGCCCCATATGTCGTGTCGGTCGACATTTCTATTTTATCAAACCCGTCCTCACCCAAGATGCCATTCCACAGGGTATTATCACAGTCAAATATAAGTGCCTTTTTTGCCTTACCCGTAGTAGACATGATAATAGGCTTAACATAATCCGCATAAGCCTTATAGTAGTCAACAGTATAAAGTGCCCTTGCTGAATAAAAGTAGCGTAGGTTAATACTTTTTTCTAGCCCCACTGAAAAAAGAATTTTGTCTATATCAACAGTTCGTACATTTTCAGGTTTATGCTCATCGATATAGCAGTTCAGTTGTCTAGCTAAGTCTTCCAATCGAGTTTTGTTAATTGCTTTGTTAGCAAAATGAAGTCCAGTAAATCGATTAAATAGTACACAGGATGTCTCCGCCAAGCTGTTAAATATCAAGTCCACCTCCGAAACCACCTTTTCAAGAATTGACGTAAAATCTGTATCATTAAAAAGATCAACTTTGTATTGCATGCCCTCGAGAAGATTACAGAGCTCCCAAAATATGATGACTAGATTTGATTTATTGTATTTAATGCTGTTCTGAATAATATTGTCATAATCTCCAGACATCACTATAGCCGGGACATCCTCATATCTTAAAGTATACTCTAATATTTCATTTAGTTGGGCATTAGAAATGTTTGAGAGCACCTGAACAGTGTACTTTTTCGAGGGTAACATCTTAGCAAAACGATTGTTTTCTTTAAGTATTTCTATATAACTAATGCTTTTCATATCATTACCTGGCCACCATTAACTCTTATTGTTTCTCCAGTAAGGTAATCAGATTTCTCAGATGATAGAAAACTTATCACCCTGGCAATATCATCCGGAGATGCAAGACGTCTCAATGGTGCTTGAGCAGCAGTTAGTAATCTGACTTTTTCAGGTATATCTGCAAGTAGTTGTGTATCAGTCATACCCGGTGAAATCAGATTAACTTGAATACCTTTAGGTGCTAGTTCAGTTGCTAAAGCTTTAGTAAAACCACTTAAAGCAGATTTTGCTGTGATATAGTGAGCTAATTCAGGTTTTGGATCCTCTATATATTGTGTGATTAAGTTGATAATTTTTCCATACCCATTTTCTTCCATAATAGGGACGACAAATTTTATAATATTAAATGCCCCTTTAATATTTACATCATATTGTTCTTGCATATTTCGCCATTCTAGATCTGCTATTTTTATATTTGGTATGGGAGTGGTAGCACAGTTAACCAAAACAGATATTGAACCCAATTTTCTAAGTACCCGCTGAATCATCCTATCAACCTGATCAATTTCTTTGATATCAGCATTAACAACAGTAGCGTTATTGCCCAACTTTTCTATGTTTTTCTTCAACCTATTTGCAGATTCGATATTTTTATAATAATGGATAGCAACATCAAATCCATCCCTTGCTAACTGAAAACAAGTCGCTTTACCAATGCCTCCAGTACCACCTATTACCAATGCAATGTTATTCTTAACTTTTACAGCTTTTTGAATAGCTGAGGGCTGAACTTCCTCTATTAGCTTTACACTAGCTGTGCCAGTAATTACCTTTTGATTATTCTGATTATATATTTCTGTAGATAACTGGATTGTTTTAGTTCTCTTAATTTTATTAATTACTTTTGCAAATACAGTAATTTTATCTCCCACTCTAACAGGCATCAAAAATTTAATACTTTGTTGGTACCACAATGCACCATCACCCGGAAGCTTCGTACCAATCAAAGTCGAAATAAAAGATGCACTCAACATTCCGTGAACAACAGGTTTCTTAAAGGCTGTCTTACTTGTATATTGTTGATCAACATGAATTTTATTATCATCACCTGTTAATTCAACATATTGATCTATATCAGATTGGCGGATTGTGTGAGTTAACTGAGCCTTCTCGCCTGTTTTTATTGATTCAAACTTTTTCATATCAATACTGATACATGCTTAAGGTTACCTTTCTATACTATCACAAAATAATTGATAAATTATATATGAACTTCTATTATTATTAAGTGACTATGTTTCCATAAATATTCACATCTTCATTTATCATTTTGATTAAATAATCATTGAATAGTTCCGTATAGACATCTTTATCAAACCTTAAAAAAGCTTCAGCAAAACCTAATCTCCTCTTATCCAAATGTAACTGAAAACGTAAATTACCTCTATCCTGAATATATTTCTGGAAATAACCATTTTCTACTTGGGATGTATAACAAGTTAACATTTCTTTCTTTGCTAAGAATTCATCTGAAATATCCACTACATAATTCGGAAATGGAATGTAACTCCATACTTCATAACCATATATTGTTAGTTTAGGTATACTTGTCTTCTTTAATGCATCAACCAGTATTTTATTTGAGGTAAAATGATCAACGTGCCAATCAAAAAATGAGGGGAGAAAAATAGAGTCATATTGCCCCTTGTCCAACACATCGACCAAGTTGTTAACCACTTCATTTCTATTCGTAAAAAATTCTTCTGAATTGAATACTCTTTTACCTAGTGTGTCGGATAGCTGCCAGTATATCTGCTTGAATCCATATTTTTCTCCTACTAACATTGCTTCACGGTGGCGCATCTTTATTACTTGTTTATGCGTCAAATTTGGATCACCACCGTTCCTGCCATCAGTCATGTATAAAACCGTGATGTTGCTCCCGTTATTCAAATGCTTTACAATAGTAGCGCCCATTCCTATAACCTCATCATCTGGATGAGGCGATATAACGAGTATATTTCTATCTGTATACGAGCATTCTACTTGCCTTTTGAATAAGTACAAATCTCGGAATGACCATAAATGTTTTATAACAGGATACTTGACCGGCTGAGGGTAACGATAATTAGTAATAACTTCCCTTAATATATTGGGTACATAATTAATAATGATATGCCTTGCAATCTTTTTCATCATTTCTTAAACAGAGATTTATTTAGAACATCTAATTGATCAATACTATCAACCGCACACCATTTTATAGGAAGGACATCCGAACAGTACAGCTGTTTCTTCTTAATAAGGTTATTCCATAAATCATTAAAACTCTCTGTTTTTTGCGTTAATCTGTTAACTTTCGCCGGATTAAGGACCTGAATTCCTGAGCAATATATATCTGATGTTTTGTCTCTAGTTATTAATGAAACTAACTTGTTTTCTTTAAAAATATAATCACCGTCCAACCCTTCAACTGGTTTTACAGGTACTACCATACATGCTGGAGCATTCTTTTTAAAATAATCCTCAGCAATCTCATCAAATTGCAGATCAACTACATTATCACAAGTAAGCACATAAACAGGTTCATCAACGTATTTCATTAAAGTATTGTATACCCACCATGCATTGCCCTTTCCTTCGGTATTAAAGAGTGTTAACACATCATGCTCAATAACATGCTTTGCAAGCATAGCTCCCTTATACCCCACAGTTATATGAACATTGCTGATATGTTTTCTTATCTTTTGAATTCCATCGGCAATAAGTGTAGTTCCACTGAATGGGGCCATAGCCTTTGGAACTAAATCTGTCAATGGCATCATTCGCATACCTCTTCCGGCTGCCATCACCAATGCATGTTTAATTTTGCACATTGTATCGTCAAGCAAATTCAGGCACTCTAGTAATAAGATCTAATATTTCTTTTTCTGTGAGACGTTCTGCATTTTTGCTTGAAATGACCTCATTTAGATGGTTTATTATTTTTTCATTGAACGAAATCACAAAGTGAGTGATACCCTCAATATCAATTTCCAATGTGTGTTCTAACTCCGAGGAGCCAATCAGAAATTCATCAACCTGATCACCAGGGCGTCTTTGTATCTTTTCCCAACTTATACCATAATGCAATGACCACACATTTAAAATATCTTCTATCTGAGCTGATTTCATTTTTTGTGAAAGCACCTTTCCCCCAATTATATCTGTGTTATTTATGGCACGTATAATCAATGCTGTCGCCTCATCCACTGAAAAGAAAAACCTCCGCATTTCGGGGCCCGTAGATTGAATTAAACCTTCACGTTCCATCATACCTTTCCATATGGGGAAAACAGAACCTGTGGACCAAGCGATATTGCCAAAACGGACACATGCAAAACTTGTTTTTGACTTGGAATTCAATTCACAATAACATCTCTCCATTAAAGCCTTTGATAAACCATAGATATTACCGACAGGTGGGGCAGTTTTATCCGTAGATATACCTATAACTGTATCAACACCTATATCTATAGCAGCCCTGGCAACGTTTTGTGAACCTAGAACATTAACATCAAGACACTCCATTGGGTAATTCTCGGATAAAACAACATACTTGGTTGCCGCAGCATGAATGATTATTTCAGGTTTAAATTCATTTAATGAATCTTTTACAGATTCAATGTTGGCAACATCCATCGGGGCTACATGACATCCTGTAACTTCCTGGGTCAAGATGTTTTGAGAATTATTTCTAGCGCACAATATGACTTCATAGTGATCCTTTAGTTTAATAGCTAAATGTCTCCCAAGAAACCCTGAGCCACCTGTAATTAATATTTTTTTAATTATTATTAATCCTTTATTAACTATTTAATTTTATGAACAATTTGTTTAAATCATCAACATTAACAATCAAATCATGCTCTTTAAATTTAGAAGATTTATTACTTACTATATAATTCTCATATGAATAATCACAGAACATGTAAGCATATTTTAACCCAACACTTTGAGATAAACGATAGTAGTCTGTATAGAATACTGGTGGATTTCCAAATAATTCTATTATATTAGCTTTTATGCTAAACATCATATATGATAATCCAGCGCCATGTGCACCAACAATATTCTTAGCATTAGAAAACATTCGTAGCTTATCTTTAAAAGATATATCCTCAAGACAATAAGATTCAAATCCATATTCACATAAAAATGCATAAACCTCTTCAAAGTTTTTAATTTTTCGCCCTATAGATTTTTGCCTAGAAATTAGTATATTTTCGCTGAAATAATTTGTTGTATTATCAATTACTGGCCTTAACCTATACCTTAACCAATTCACAGCATCAGGATTAATTAAATACATACCTTTAGATATCATTTTCCTTCTTAAACCAGGGACAATCATTTTTTTTACATTAGCTCTCTCGTGCGCCCATAACAAATAATCTGTTTTATTATAGCCCAGCAGTCTTAACGATTCAATATGATATTTTTCTGGATTATTACTTAATAAAATATAAGGCTTATCTCCATATTTTGCTACATAGTCTTCAGCCGCCTGAAGAAGAAAAAGACTTTCATTGATCCAATGAAACACGTTATTGCATCGCCCATTATTAAACGGGTTAATTAAAGATATTACAGTTTCATAACTCTCTTCACATTTTATCTTTTTAGGTTGAGTGAAGAGCCTTGGTTCACACGTACTCAAGACTTTAAGGGATTCAGCATTACCTTGTATAATATCATTTGTTGATGTTACCACTACGGCATTGAAACCAATTAAATCTACATTGTTGTATATAGCGTAAATAGATTTATCAAAATCAAAGGTGTTATTTACAAAAGACTTAAATTGGGATGAGATTTTCTTATCAAGACAAATTGGTGCATAGAAAAAAATAGAAGACCGGTCACCATATTCAAAGTAAATGTCAGTCCTCATATTTCTGAGAAACTTATCTTCGTCAATTACTTTATACTTAAAAAATTTTCTGATATACCATTTAATATTATATATATAAGAAATAAAATTATATAAATAAAAATACTTTTTTATAAACTCCCGCGCAGTGATTTTTAAATTGTTCACTATTATGCTATGAAGCGTGATGGAGATGTAAATAGTTGTTTTAACGTAAATGCATTAATAGATATATAGATATTATACTATTACGTATGGTCTTAATTCATACTATTTAGAATCAAATAAAAACAAATATTTCAATCGTTTTAATTTGTTTAGGAAAGAATAAGTTTTTGATTTTTCCATTGTTGGAAAATCAAAATGAGATTTAATCGGTAGCGACATTATCTCTTCAAATTTCTTGCTACTTAATTTTAGTTTTTTGACGATATATTCATATTCCTCCTTCAATTCATCGTTATTATAAACCGGTTTTGTAATAATTTCTAAAGCTTCATCCCTTGTAATTTGCAAAGAGCAAATTAATGATGATAAATGAGCTCTTCTCTTATCTATGTTAAATTTCTTAGGTAAAACATATGATTGATAAAACTTTGTGAAAATAGATTCTCCGTGTTTAACTCCATAATCACGCCACTTAAATTCCTTCTTTAATAAATCCTCAATTTCTTTATAATTACAATTAGCATAATTCAAAATATTTATTTGCTTAATCTTCATGATATTATAATAATAAATCTCTTTTAATTGGGTTAATAGGGGAAATGATTTTAATTCTTTTTCACCATATTTCTTATGTATGGCTTTAAGATTAATGTAATCTAATTTATTTTTATAATTCCAACCTTCACCCATTATACTTTCAGTTTCTAGGTTTTCACCAAATAGTATATACTTAGCATTGAAATTGTTCGCCATCCGTGGAAGAAGTGAAAATATTCCTAAATCTGTAGGTATCTCCACATCAACAACTGAGGCTTTAAGATATGAGAGCTGCAAATCGCAAAATTCGTCCCAATCAACTATATAATTATAATAATCAAATCCTGTTTTCTTTATTATATTTTCTATATTATTTATAGCAAGTTCAGAATCCCATCCGTTATCAAAATGAATAACTAATGCATTTAGTCCAAATTCTTTTGCTAAATAGACCGCATACGAGCTATCTCTTCCACCACTCAAACCGATAATGCAATTATATTTTCTCCCTTGACTTCCTGATTTTATCAGATCTATCTGTTTATTAAAATATAATTTTCTTTTTTGTTTTGAAAATATCCTTGGTTTAATTTTCTTTTCAAATGTATTACAATGATTGCAATAACCGTTGGCATCGAATTTAATATACAGATCAGTTGTATCCATTATACAGCGTTTGCATATTCTATAATTACTATTTAT
>NZBB01000012.1 GCA_002686295.1 Candidatus Woesearchaeota archaeon | reverse complement strand
GCTTCATCAGAGACACCCCATGAAGTAGAAAATGTTTTATCTGAAAATATTTCTTCGCCATAAAATTTATCAAAACCATGGGATCTAAAGAATCCTTTCATATTATCAAAGTTTGGGTCCCCTGAAAAGATAAAATTTGTATGGTATGCACGTTGTTTCAAAATTATTCCCAACGTCCCAAAATCTTGATCTACAGCAGAATCATTTATAATTGATTTATATCTTGGTAGTGATGGATCTGAGCAAACAGTTGAGTTTTTAGCAGATAAAGAAGGAACATTTACATTTTATTGTAGTGTGTCATGTGGCTCAGGTCACGGCAGAATGTCTGGGCAACTAATAGTTAGGTGAGAATGAATTACAAACTTTTTTTTTCAATTTTCGTATTTTTTATTTTTGTTAATCTAATTTCTGCTCAATCAAATGTTTCTGTTGGATTACAACAAATAATAGATTATAACAAACAATCAACTATTGATTTTTCTGTTAAGATATCTTTTTTCATAGCTTTTGTTGCAGGACTTATTGGGATATTATCTCCCTGTATACTTCCATTTCTGCCTGCTTATTTTTCTTATACATTTAAAGAGAAGAAGAACATAACTTTTATGACTCTTGTGTTCTTTTTTGGTTTTTCTTCAGCATTTATCACAATGGGTATAATAGCAGGTTTTATTGGCGAAAGATCAATACAAATTATTAAAAGTGAATGGTTAATTTTTGTGGCTGGAATATTCCTTTTTATAATGGGGGTGTTATCTTTTTCTGGAAAAGGTTTTTCATCTTTTATAAAGCACGATAAGAAATTTAAAAATGATATTCCTGGAACTTTTTTATTTGGTGTTTTCTTTGCAATTGGGTGGACTGCTTGTCTTGGTCCTATATTAGCCGGAATACTGGGTATAGGTGCTTTGTTGAACAATGTTTTTTATTCTGCGTTGTTGTTGTTTTTTTACTCTTTAGGAAATCTAATGCCTTTATTTATATTGGCTGTGTTTTATGATAAGTTTAATCTTTCAAAAAGTAAGTTTATCAAAGGTAAAATGTTTGAATTTAGTGTTGATGAAAAAAAATATTTCATTCACTCAACTAATCTAATTGCAGGAATTCTATTTATTATTATGGGATTGTTTTTACTTATATTTAAAGGAACAGGATTTATTAATGTATTTGATATATTCAAGACAAAAAAATATTTCTATTCTTTGCAAGATTTGCTAATAGTATGGCCTTACTCAAATATTTTAGGAATGATTTTATTTATTGTATTTGTTGTCTTACTAGCAAGATTCTTATGGAAAAATAAAAATAATTAGATGTTTAGTTAATGAAGAAAAACAAATTAGTCTTCTTTATATTGGCTATTTTTTTTGTCAAGTATAGTGAATGCAGAATCTGAATATACTCATGAGCTCTGAAGAATTTGTTTATAAAATAATAATAGAAAAATAAAAAAATTAATTCTTCCACAAACCATGTAAATTACAATATGCTCTAACAGCAAATTCTTTTGCTTCAATACAAAAATGTGCTTTTGGTTCGTTTCCGGGCTTTAAATTTTGTCTATAAATTTTTCCATCTGCTATAATTTCTATGAACACTATGTAGTGATCTTCATCCATTGGATGTGGAACAGAACCAACTTGAACTGACACCCCATTTTCTGTTTTTTCAATTATTGGGATGTGTTTTTCTGTTGCAGCATCTTCTGTGTTCTCTTTTAACTGTTTCATTGGTTGTCTACAGCAGACTAATTGTTCTTCTCCAGAATAAACAACTTCAACAACGTTTCCGCAAAAGGGGCATTTATAGATTTGTTTTTTTTCAGTCATTTTTTTCCATCTATATTTTTCCAACTAAATCTAAACCTGGTTTTAATGTTTTAGATCCTGGTTTCCAGTTTGCAGGGCAAACTTCTCCTCCATTTTCTCTGACAAATTGTGCTGCCTGTATTTTTCTTATAAGTTCATCCACACTTCTACCTATTGAATTATCATGCACTTCAAAAGCTTTCAATACTCCATCAGGATCTATTATGAATGTTCCTCTTAAAGAAAGACCTTCTTCCAGGATGTAAGTTTTGTAATCTTTACATATTTGTCCGGTTGGATCTGCAACCATTGGAAACTTAACATTCTTGATTGTTTTAGAATTGTCGTGCCAGGCTTTATGAACGAATGTTGTGTCTGTTGATACACTTAACACTTCAACACCTAGTTTTTTTAACTCATCATATTTGTTTGCCAACTCTCCTAATTCTGTTGGGCAGATAAAAGTAAAGTCTGCAGGGTAAAAGAATAAGACTGTCCATTTGCCTTCATAATCTTTTAAGCTTACTTTCTTTATCTCGTTGTTGTGGTAAACTTCTGCTGTGAAAGCAGGAGCTTTTTCGTTTATACAAAGTTTTTGTTCTTCCATTTTATTTTTTTCCTCCTATTGGTTTTTTATAAACTCTAATATTTCTGAAACATGTTTTAATGGTTTCACGTTTTCAAAAGCTTTAATAAGAAATTCCTTGTTTTCTCCTTCAATCATTTTTTAACCTCGCATTCATCACATAATCCTTTAAACATAATAGATACATTATTCGCTTTGAATTTGTTAGTTTTAAGATTTTTTATTGCAAAATCAGATATGTTGTTTTGAAAGAAATCAATTATTTTTCCACAATCTTGACAAACTCCATGTTGGTGTTTTTTTGTGCAAGCATCATAATGATATTCTTTATTTATTTCAAGTCTCAATATTTTTTTCTGTTCGGCCATCTGATTTAAGTTTCTGTAAACTGTTGCTAAGGTTATTTTAGGCATTTTTTTTATTACTTTCTTAAAAACTATTTCTGCGGTTGGATGTGTTTTAACATTTTTTAAATATTCTAGAATTCCTTTTTTCTGAATAGTATTTCTTGTTGTCAATAATTTCTTATTAATAATCATTATTAATAATCATTTTTGTGTTGTTTATAAACTTTTTTCTTTTTTTTTGATGAAACAGAAAAATCAAACTCTTTCCTTTTTTAGAATTTCAACAATTTCTGGATTGGCAAGAGTTGTTGTATTGCCAACATCATCCAATCCTTCAGCTATTGCCTTTAAGATTCTTCTCATTATCTTGCCACTCCTTGTTTTTGGAAGAGCATCTGTAAACTGAATCTTGTCAGGTTTAGCAATTGGTCCAATTACTTTAGAAACATGTGTTCTTAGCTTTGCAACTAATTCATCAGATTCATTTAATCCTTTTTTTAAAGTTACAAAAGCATATAAAGCTTTTCCTTTTATTTTATGGGGAAAAGGAACAACAGCAGATTCTGCAACTCCTTTAAAACTTACTAATGCACTTTCAATCTCAGATGTTCCAAATCTGTGACCTGAAACATTAACTACATCATCTATTCGTCCCATAATCCAGAAATAACCATCCTTGTCGCGTTTAGCACCATCTCCAGCAAAGTAGATTCCGCCTTTGAATTTGCTAAAATATGTTTTTCTGAAACGTTTTGGATTGCGATAAACAGTTCTAAGCATGCTTGGCCATGGCTGTTCAATTACAATGTAACCTCCTTCGCCTTTTTTGGTCGGTTTGCCATTTTCTCTTAAAATATTTGCTTTTATACCAAAGAAAGGAAAACAAGCAGATCCTGGCTTTAAATCCATTGCTCCTGGTAGAGGAGTAATCATAATACCTCCTGTTTCTGTTTGCCACCATGTATCAACAATAGGGCATTTATTTTTTCCAACAACTTTGTGATACCAAAGCCAAGCTTCTGGATTAATTGGCTCGCCTACACTACCAAGCAATCTCAAATTTGACAAATCACATTTATTAACCCATTCATCACCAAATCTTGCAAGCGCTCTAATAGCAGTTGGTGCAGTATAGAAAACACTTACTTTATACTTTTCAACAATCTTCCAAGCACGATCAGGATTAGGATAAGTTGGAACTCCTTCAAACATTAAACTTGTAGCTCCATTTGCAAGAGGACCATACACTATATAGCTGTGCCCTGTTATCCATCCAATATCAGCAGTACACCAATAAACATCTTCTTCGCGATAATCAAATACATATTTGAAAGTCAGATAAACATACATTAGATAACCAGCAGTTGAATGAACAACGCCCTTTGGCTTTCCAGTAGTGCCACTTGTATAAAGAATAAAAGCAGGATCTTCAGAATTCATTTCAGCAGGTTTACAAAAATCATTTATGTCTGAATAATTGATTTCTTCATGCAACCATACATCACGATTTTTTTTCATTGAAGTTTTTAAACTTTTATCGCGTTGAACAACAATGACCTTCTTTAAAGACTTACACTCTGACAAAACTTTATCAATGTTTTTCTTCATTGGAATAGCTTGTCCTTTGCGAATACTGGCATTGCTGGTTATAACAATCTTAGCTCTTGAATCTTGAATTCTGTCTTTTAAAGATTCTGAACTGAAACCGCCAAAAACAACGCTGTGAATAACTCCAATTCTTGTACATGCAAGTATGCCAATTGCAAGTTCAGGAATCATTGGCATATAGAAAACTATTCTATCGCCTTTTTTCATTCCATGCTTTTTCAACACATTAGCAAATCTACAAACAACTTTATGCAATTGTTTATAGGTAAACTGTTTACTTCTGCCTTTATCAGACTCCCATATTAAAGCTGTTTTATTTCCTCTAGTTTTCAAATGCCTATCAAGACAGTTATAAGAAATGTTTATTTTGCCACCATCAAACCACTTAGTTTCAAGTTTTGTCTTCTTCCAAGAATAAACCTTGTTCCATTTCTTAAACCAGTCAAGATTCTCAGCTTCTCGACTCCAGAATTTTTCAGGGTTATTTATAGACTCATTGTAAAGTTTTTTGTATTCTTTGAAACTCTTTATATGAGATTTTTTAACAAAATTCTTCTTTGGTGAGAACTTTCTTTTTTCAACAGAGACAGAATCTATAACAGGCATAAACTATTATTTTAATAAGAAATATTTAAATTTTTCTAAAACGAAAAATGCGTTTTTCAAATAATTATACTTATATTCATTCCTTCAAGTATTTTATTTTTTTCTGTGAAACCTTTGTTCATTTCAAGCACATACTTCGCTGTTTTTTCAGAATTATATGTTTTGCAGGAATTTTCTTTACAAGGAACGCCTCTTTGAATTTTCACAATTTCATAATCAGAATTTATGAATATTATATCTAATGGTATGAATGTGTTTTTCATCCAGAAACTTCTAAACTTTTCTTCATTAAATATGAACAGCATTCCTTTATTTTCTTCAAGTTTTGTTCTGTACATTAATCCCCTCATTTGTTTTTCATAATTATCAGCTATTTCAACAGAAACAGTGAAGTTACCAATGACAACCTTTGCTTCTTCATATTTAAACACAGGTTCAACATTATTCGAACAACCAATCAGAAATAAAGTAAAAAATAAGATTGCAATTATTTTACCCATTTTAAAACCCATTTATTAACAGATTTTAATAATTCGCTCATTGAATTTGCATCTGAAAAACAATGGTCTGCTCCGCTTATAATTTTTATTGTTTTGGGATTATTTGCAATTGTAAATAATTCTTCAGACTCTTCTAAATCAACAGCCAAGTCCTTTGTACCATGAACTATTAATAAAGGCATTTTAACTTTTTTTATAGATTTAAAGATGTCTATTTTTTCAAGATCTTCAAAAAACTTTTTATTGAATTTAAGTGTTTTTTCATTACCAAATTCATAACTAGTGCTTCCGGTTTTATAAGCTTCGAGAATTTTTTCAGCATTAAACCTTCGCTCCTTTATTTTCTCAGGAAAACCAGGAGAAGCCAAATCAACAAGCCACTTGACTCTTTTATCGATTGAAGCAGTTATTATTGAAACTCCTCCGCCCATGCTATGACCTATAAGACAGAACTTTTTGAAACCATTGTTTTCAAGAAAATCAATTGCCGAAACAAGGTCGTCCTGTTCTTTAATGTATGACGAATCTCCGATAAGACCTTCGCTCTCACCATTACCTGAAAAGTCAAAGATGAAAGTGTTAAAACCTTTTGAAGACAACTCTTCAGAAACAACTGTGACAACAGAATGAAATTTATCGCTTAGAAAACCATGACTTAATACTATAACTATATCTGAATCATTGTTTTTTGACAATAATCCGGAAAGTTTTTCGTCCTCTTTGTTTTTGAAAGAAATAGTCTTCATAAATTCATTTAATGGTTTATTCTTTATAAAAGTTTTTTTTAAACTACTTTGTAATGCTAAAATACATTTAAATATATTTAATTTTAAATATTGTTTTAATGGCGATTGATATAAATAAACTTTCTTGGTTGGTTGGAGGAGAAGCAGGTTATGGAATAATGACTGCAGGACAAAAATTTGCTAGAGCCATGATTCTTGGTGGGCTGAATGTTTTTACGCATGTAGAATATCCTTCACTTATAAGAGGAGGTCATAACTCTTTTGGTGTAAGAGTTGAAGAGCGAGAACTTACTTGTCCTATATTATTGTATAATTTAGTTGCAGCTCTTAATAAGGACACAATTATAAGACATAAGAATTTTGTAACTGCTGGTGGTGGAATAATATATGATGCAAATGAAGTGAACATAGATGAATGTAGTATAAGATATGATATAAGACTTTATAATGTTCCTTTAATGGAAATTCTAAAGAGTATAAAAGGCGCTATAAAAATTATGAGGAATTCGGTCCTTTTGGGTGCTTCAATAGCTGTTTTGGATTATGATTTTGATTATCTTGCTGAAGCAATTAGAGGGGTTAATTCAAAAAAGAAAAAAGGTAGCAAGATTGCAGAGTTAAATGTTAGAGCTGCAAAAAAAGGATATGATTATGTGAAGAAAAATTATCTATCTGATTTTGAGGTAAAACTAAAGAAAAAAACAAGGAAAAAAAGAATGCTTTTGACAGGGAACCAAGCAATAGGTCTTGGAGCTATAAAAGCTGGTTGTAAATTCTTGTCTGCTTATCCGATGACTCCTGCATCCTCTATAATGAATTATTATGCAAAGAAAGAATTAGATTCAGAAGTGGTTATGAAACAGGCCGATGATGAAATCTCAGCTATAAATATGGCTTTAGGAGCATCTTATGCTGGTGTTCGCTCAATGACTTCAACAAGTGGAGGTGGTTTAGCTTTGATGTCAGAAACAATAAGTCTTCTTGGAATGACTGAGGTTCCATTAGTGATAGTAAATGTTCAAAGACCTGGTCCTTCAACTGGTTTGCCAACAAGACAAGGTCAGGGAGATTTAAAATTTGTTTTAAACATTGGTCACGGAGAATTTCCTCGTATAGTAATTGCTCCAGGAGATGTTGAAGAATGTTTTTATGAAACATTCAATGCTTTTAACTTTGCAGAAAAATATCAGTTGCCTGTATTTATTGTTTCAGACAAGCATTTGGCAGTATCTTATAAATCAATACCAAAGTTTAATACTTCGCATTTAAAGATAGATAGAGGATTGTTATTGTCAGATGAAGAAGCTGCTAATTTGAAAGATTATAAGAGGTTTATGATTACAGAAAACGGAGTGTCGCCAAGAGCAATACCAGGTCAAAAGTGTATGTTTAGATCAAGCAGTGATGAGCATAATGAATACGGAGAGATTTGTGAGAAAGGAGATAATAAAATTTTACAGGAAGATAAAAGATTCAGAAAACTTAAAACCGCAGAAAAAGAAATTCCTTTGCCAAAATTATATGGGCCAAAAAAAGCCGATTTGACAATAATTAGTTGGGGTTCTACAAAGGGTGCAATACTTGAAGCAATGGATTATTTAGAATCAGACGGCATTAAAGCAAATTTTTTGCATTTTGTATATGTTTTTCCTTTTCATTCAGAATATGTTAGAGAATTCTTGAAAAACTCAAAGAATGTTGTTGATGTAGAAGAGAACAAATCTGCTCAGTTGGCAGGAATTATAAGTGAATTTACAGGTTTTAAAATTGAAAAAAAAGTGTTAAAATATAATGGCAGAACATTTTATCCGAGTGAAATTTATGATGAATTAAAAGGTGTTTATAATGGTTGAATTGAAAAATTTATCAACAGGAAACTACACTCCTGACTGGTGTCCTGGTTGTGGCGATTACATAATACTTAATGCTCTAAAAAGAGCGATTGTTAAACTGAATCTTAATCCAAATCAAGTAGTGGTTGTATCTGGAATAGGATGTTCTTCAAAGCTTCCTCAATGGATAAATACTTTTGGATATCATGGTGTCCATGGAAGAGGTTTACCAGTAGGAACAGGGATAAAGATAGCAAATAAAAAACTTCATGTAATAGTTATCGGCGGAGATGGAGATATTTATGGGGAGGGTATGAATCATTTCATTCAATCATTGAGGAAAAACATTGACATCACACTTTTGGTGCATGACAATCAGATATATGGTTTGACGAAAGGACAGACATCTCCGACTTCTATGCATGGAGACAAATCAGTTACTTCTCAAATAGGAAATTTTGACGAGCCAGTAAATCCTATTGCTTTAGCGGTTGCTCAAAAAACATCTTTCATAGCAAGAAGTTTTGCAGGAGATCTTGAACATTTAACAAATACAATTGCAGATGCTGTTTCATTCAAAGGATTTTCTTTTGTAGATATGTTTCAGCCATGTGTAACATTCAATAAGCACAACACTTATGATTGGTTCAAAGAGAGAGTTTATGATTTGCAAAAAAAAGGTTATAAACCAAATAATTTAGAGCGAGCTTTTAAAAAATCTATAGAGTTTGGAGATAAGATTCCAATTGGTGTGTTTTTCAAAGAGAAAAAAGAGTTGTATGAAGAAACGCATCCGGTGTTGAAAAAAACTCCTTTGGTAAAACAAAGCTTGAAAAATATTTCTATAAAGAAATTAATGGAAGAATTTTGCTAACATTTATTAATGAATGTTATTTTCAAATTTTTTCAAGAAAAAATAGTGGTTTATATGGGTATTGAATTAAAACTTGATTATGAATTTAGAAAAGAATCGTTTATTAAATCTCATCTTTTTAAGGCTTTCATCGGCGATAATCTTATAGGATCATATGATTTCTCAACAGATCCTCATGTATTCCCGAAATATTGTGAGGAAGGGATATCAGTATATCTTTGTTGGCTTAACGTAAAAAAAGAATTCAGAGGAAACGGATATTCTGAGGAATTAATTAAAAAAGTTATTGAACAATTTGAACATAAAGTTTCGAAAAATAAAAACATTCATTTATTGGACAGTAGCAATTTGTATGAATATAATTCTGATATTGCTGACAAAGTTTTGTCAGTTTACAAGGAAAAAGGTTATGTTTGGTCTAAAAAACTTAATGGATATGTTAAAGCTTATGGAAAAAAGTTTTTCTTCGAACCTTGAGCAAAAAATTTATATACTATTTAAACAAGATTTCTAATTAAAGAACATTAAAAAGAGGTGTTTAATGAATAAAGAAGAAGCTTTTATTCTTTGGTTTGATCAAGTTGGTATTGAGGATGTTGGTTTGGCTGGTGGTAAGAATGCTTCTCTTGGCGAGATGTATAGAAACTTGTCAGAGAAAGGAGTAAAAGTACCAAATGGTTTTATAGTAACTGCTAGGGCATATCATTATTTTCTGGAAAAAGCAGGCATAAAAGACAGAATAAAAGAAATACTTTCAGATCTTGATACTTCAAGCATTGAGAATCTTAAAACAAGAGGATATAAAGTTAGGCATACAATTTTAAAAGCGGAGTTACCAGAAGAATTGAAAAAAGTTATTCTAGAATCTTATCATCATTTGGAAATACAGTATGGTGAACAAGTGGATGTTGCAGTTAGAAGTTCAGCAACTGCAGAAGACTTGCCGGATGCAAGTTTTGCAGGTCAGCAGGAAACATATCTTAATGTTAGGGAAGCACAGTTAATAGAATCGTGTAAAAAATGCTTTGCTTCATTATTTACAAATAGAGCTATAAGTTATCGTGAAGATAAAAATTTTGATCATTTCTCTATTGGTTTGAGTATTGGTGTGCAGAAAATGGTTCGTTCAGATAAGGCTTGTTCAGGAGTGATGTTCTCAATAGATACGGAATCAGGATTTAAAGAAGTTGCTTTCATAACGGGTTCTTATGGATTAGGAGAAAACATAGTGCAGGGAAGTGTTAATCCAGACGAGTATTATGTTTTCAAACCAACTTTAAAGCTAGGATTTAAACCAATCATAAGCAAAAAAGTTGGTGAAAAATCAAAGAAAATGGTTTATGATTCTCAGGGTTCAAAATTAATAAAAAATATTCCTGTTGATATAGAGGATAGAAAAAAATATGTTCTTTCAGAAGATGAAGTACTGCAATTAGCAAAATGGGCTTGCATAATAGAGAATCATTACTCAGAAAAAGCAGGTCATTTCAAACCGATGGATATGGAATGGGCAAAAGATGGTTTGACTGGTGAATTATTCATAGTACAAGCAAGACCAGAGACTGTTCATTCACAAAAGGATATGACTAAAATAATAAAATATGTTTTGAAAGAGAAAGGAACAGTGATAGTTGAAGGAAGTTCTGTAGGTGAAAAAATAGGTTTTGGAAAAGCAAGAGTGATAAAAGATCCTAAAAAAATTCACGAATTCAAGAAAGGAGAAGTTCTTGTTACAGAGATGACTGATCCTGATTGGGAGCCAATAATGAAAATCGCATCTGCAATAGTAACAAACAGAGGTGGAAGAACCTGTCATGCAGCAATTGTTAGTCGAGAGCTTGGCATACCTTGCATTGTTGGAACTGATGAAGGTACAAAACAAATAAAAAATGGCGATAAAATAACCATTGATTGTTCTCAAGGAGAGATAGGGTATGTCTATAAAGGGTTGTTGAAATTCAAAAAAGAAGAGCATAACCTTAAAAATTTGCCTGAAACAAAAACTAAGATAATGATGAATGTTGCACAGCCAGATCAAGCTTTTGAGGATTCATTCATACCATGTCAAGGAGTTGGACTTGCAAGAGAAGAATTCATAATAAACAGTCATATACAAATTCATCCAAATGCACTGATTAACTTTGAAAAAATAAAAGATTCTGCCCTTAAAAAGAAAATATCTGATTTAACATATAATTATAATGATAAAAAAAGATTTTTCATAGATAAACTGGCTAGAGGAATTGGGAAAATAGCTGCTGCTTTCTATCCTAATCCGGTAATTGTAAGAATGTCTGATTTCAAAAGCAATGAATACGCAAATCTCATTGGAGGGTATTTATACGAGCCAAAAGAAGATAATCCTATGATTGGTTGGAGGGGTGCTTCGCGTTTTTACAGAAAAGAATATAGGGAAGGATTTCAATTGGAATGTAAGGCCATACTTAAAGTGAGAAACGAATTTGGTTTGACAAATGTGAAAGTCATGATTCCTTTCTGCAGAACTATTAAAGAAGCAAAAAAAGTAGTTTCCACAATGAAAGAAGCAGGTCTAAAACAGAAAGAAAATGGGCTTGAAGTTTATGGGATGTGTGAGATTCCTTCAAATGTTTTACAGGCAGATGAATTCTTAGATGTTTTTGACGGTTTTTCAATAGGTAGTAATGACTTAACGCAATTAACTCTCGGTCTTGATAGAGATTCAGAAATAGTTAGTGATATTTATGATGAGAGAAACGAATCTGTGAAGAAATTGATAAGGAAAGTTATAGATGTGGCAAATAAAAAAGGAAAATACATAGGTATATGTGGTCAGGCACCATCAGATTATCCTGAATTTGCAGAGTTTTTAGTTGAAGCAGGCATTCAGAGCATCTCATTAAATCCTGATACTGTGATAAAAACAACTCTTTTGATTGCAGAGAAGGAAAAAAATTTGAAAAAATAGTTTCAAATTAATCAAAACTTATATATAGTGTGGCTTTGTTCTAAATAATATGCCTAAAATAACGAAGATTCTTGGAAGAGAAGTTTTGGACTCCAGGGGAAATCCGACTATTGAGGCAGAAGTATTTACAGAAAATTTTTCTGCGAGAGCAATAGTTCCTTCAGGCGCCAGTACTGGAAAACATGAAGTTTTGGAGTTGAGAGATGGAGAAAAAAGATATTTTGGTTTAGGCGTTAGAGAAGCAGTTAAAAAAATTGTGCGTATAGAAAAATTTCTAAAAGGAAAAAATGTTGTTGATCAGTCAGAACTTGATTTCTTAATGATACAATTAGATGGAACAGAAAATAAGAGGCGTTTTGGAGCAAATGCAATCCTTGCTGTTAGCATGGCTTGTGCAAGAGTTGCTGCTTTGGAGAAAGGACAGAAATTATTTGAATATCTTAATTCGTTAATAAAACAGGATGCTAAGATGCCTACACCATTCATGAATATTATAAATGGTGGTTTGCATGCCGATAACAATCTTGATTTTCAGGAATACATGGTTGTTCCTCAAGGAAAAACTTTTTCAGAATCATTAAGAATTGGTTCAGAAATATATCATGAATTAAAAACAATTTTGAAGAAAAAAGGTTTATCAACAGGTGTTGGTGATGAAGGAGGTTTTGCTCCTGATATTGTAAGTTTTGAAGAGCCTTTAGAATTAATAATGGAAGCAGCAAAAAATTTGGGTTATGAAAAAGATGTGA
This sequence comes from Candidatus Woesearchaeota archaeon, assembly GCA_002686295.1. Lineage (GTDB taxonomy): Archaea > Nanobdellota > Nanobdellia > Woesearchaeales. The sequence goes on along the minus strand of NZBB01000012.1, from coordinate 22,987 downwards.
AATTGGCGATGGACATAGCTGCATCGGATATTTACAAGAAAAAAAGTTATTTTGTCAATGAAAAATCTTATGATTCAAAAGAGCTTGCAAATCTGTATAAAAAGTTAATTAAGAAGTATCCAATAATATCTATAGAGGATCCTTTTCAAGAGGATGATTTTAAATCATTCGCTGAGTTTATGAGAGATGTTAGCAAGAAAATATTGGTCGTTGGTGATGATTTGTTGGTTACTAATGTTGAGCGTATAAAAAAAGCTGCTGATGTTGGTGCGTGCAACGCATTACTTTTGAAGCTTAATCAGATAGGGACTGTGACAGAAGCAATAAAATCTGCAGAAAAAGCTTATTATGAAGGTTGGAAGGTTATGGTTAGTCATAGAAGTGGAGAAACAGAAGATTCCTTCATAGCCGATCTTGCTGTTGCACTTGGTTGTGGTATGATAAAAACAGGCGCTCCATGTAGAGGAGAAAGAACTGCAAAATACAATCAGCTTTTAAGGATTGAAGAAAATTTTTAGAAAAATAGTTCTTTTTTAGAAAAATATATTAATTCTTTATGATATAAGTATATTTGTGGGTACGCTTTTAACTCCTAATAAAAAGAAAATATTGTTGATAAATCTTTTTAAAGTAGTTTCAGGAGTGCTTGTAATGGTCTTAATACTGGCTCTGATGCAGTTATCTGGTGGATTAAATTCTTTGTATGAGTCTTTCTTGGCTTTTGGAATTAAAATATCTGGCATTGATGCTTTTTCCGGAGTTATATTTATATTATTCTTAATTGCCATGTTTGTTTTAGCAACAACTTATTTAGCAGTTTCCAATGTGAAATATAAATTTCTTGAGAACAAATTAATTTTTACAAAAAAATCATTTCTCTTATTCACAAAAACAAAAAATATTCCTTATCAAAACATTTCAAGAGTTGCATTTAATGATGATGGATTTTTTGATGGTCTTTTCAGTATTGGAACGGTGATTTTGGAGCTTAGCAGTATGAGACAGAAAGAGATTGAACTAAAATTTCTTGATGAGCCTGAAAAGACTGCAAAGGTCATTCAGGATGTTCTTAGATCTTTTCAATTAAAATCACAGGCAGAGTATACAGAGAAATACAATATAAAAAAAATTCTTAATAAGGGACTTTAATCAAATCATAAATTATATAAATGGTCTTCTCCACTATTAAATTATGGTGAAAAAAGAGAATGTTATGAAAGCTTTAAAGAAAGTAGTTGATCCTGAGTTAGGAATTGATTTAGTGAATCTCGGATTAGTATATGATGTCAGAATTAATAATGGTCTTGTTGAGATAGATATGACTCTAACTTCACCAGGATGTCCTATTGCACCTCAAATAATGTCTGAGTCGCAAGAAGTAGTCAAAAAGTTGAAAGGGGTGAAAAAGGTACAGGTAGAATTCGTTTTTGACCCTCCTTGGACTCCAAAAATGATTAGTGATGAAGCAAAAGCGTTATTAGGAATTTAAAAAAATAAAATAAAAAAATAAAAAATTCTTTAATTAATGATTTCCTATCTTGTTAAGAAAGCATACCATGGTTTCTTTGAAGAAACAAGTTCTCCTGTTTCGGCATCTATTTGTGCTTCTAACTGCATTTTTATAGGTATTAAGCCGAACAACTTTGATTGTTTCTCCTTGCTGAACTTATAGACTGGTTTTTCAACAGCTTTTAACTCTGCTTTGTCAAATCCGCCCATTGCCAAAATTGCTTTTTTAGCTGCTATTGAAGGCATTACTTTTACAGGTTTTTCTCCATGAACAGATTTAAGATACAATCCGTTTTCTTTGCTTATAAGTTCTGCTCTTGTGCTTACAACTGTTTCCTCATCTCGGATATAACTTTCCAGTTTTTCTTTGTTGCCTCTAATAGTTAAAAAGTTGTTCTCGGCACTTGTTACAATCGGTAAAACCAATCCTTTTTCAAGATCTGCTTCCATCTCAATTGTTTTTTTTGTTTCGTAGTCTTTGAAACTGAGCTTTGAATCGCCTGGTTTTATAGATATGCTGTTAGTTGCAATCATTCCTGCCGTAATTCCTTTCTCTGTCGGCATTATCAATTTGAACGTTGGTTTTTTCATTGGTTCTTTGATGGTTTGAATACCCATGTCGCCTGGATTACCAATACTAATAGCAGAATTCATTAATATTGCAGGATTTTTTCCTTTATTTACTTTGAAGAATGCTGTTTTGTCGTTGAGCTTTCGAAACTCTATAGAAAAACCAAAAATGTCTTTGCTATCAAATAGATCCACAACAACTCTTGCTTTTTTATAAGTTGTTGGTTGTTCTATGGATGTTGTTTCTTCAATAGTTAAGTCTGAACTTGTTTCTTCAATAGTTAAGTCTGAACTAATATATTCATCAAGCTCGCTTTTATATGAGACTAACAATAAAGCTTTCCCTATTGGTTTCATCTTTACATATGGTAAAGAAGTTGGGTATTCTACTTTTATATCAGCTATTTCAAAAAATAATGCTGTATCTGCAACTCTTATTCTATCGCCAATATTTGCTTTAAACTCTTCTCCAAGTTCAACTTCTATAGTTTCTTTGTCATTTGTTGTTTGTATTCCAACAAATTTATTGTCGGCTGTTTTGATTGCTAATGTGTTTGGTGCAATCTCTGTCTGAACAGCTGCACTAACGCTTGACACAAGTATTAATAGTAACACCAATGATGCAAGCAATGTTTTTTCATTCATTTTGTTTACCTCCGCAAATTATGTTTTGCTTAAAGGTTATAAAGCGAGACAAATATAAATACTTTGAGTGGTCTAAAAAAGTAAAAAAAGGGCCAAAACACATTATTATGGCTGATTTCAGGTTATTTTCGTCCGATTAGAGAAAGAAGGTTTATTTGGACTCGAACCAATCTGTAAACGAGATTTTCTTCATCTTTCCAAACTTCTCTATTTTCAAAATGTTTTTTTGCTCCAAAGAATCAAAAATCCTAACCAAAGATGTTTTAGGAATATCTGCTCCTCTGACAATAGACGCTTGAGAAAGATAAAATCTTTTTTTATCGCTAATATCTTGTTCTTTGAGCATGAATCTGACAACTTGCTGCTCTTTCTTACCAAGTGCAGTTAGTATGTCTTCTTTTACAGACGATAATTCTTTTTTTTCTGAAAGTTTTTCAGTTGATTTTTTCTTTAATGTTTTTTTTAAATAAATTATTACTGCTAAAAAAATTATTGTGACAAACCAAAAAACTAATCCTTTGTTTTTCTGAGAATATTCCTCGAATTTAATTGTTAATTCTTGTCTTGATCCCTTAGAAATATTGATGTACTCTGTTTTTATGAAATCATCAACTGCCGACCTAATTGTACAACTTCCAACTGGAAGGTAGTTTGCTGACAGAACTCCAAATTCATCTGTCATAAAATATCCTTGTACTCCATTTGTTTTTGAGCAGTCAATTCTAATAGGTGTTTGCAAAGCATTGTTCTTTTTGTCAACAACTATTATCCTTAAAGAACCTACTGGAAATAATGCTACAACAACTTCTTTAGAGTCATTTACAAAAAAAGAATGTTTTCCAAAGAAATCAATTCCTTCTGTATTAATATTATCTATAGACAAAATTAATTCTTGAAAACCAGAGAAAAAATCTAGTTCAATATAACCATTATTTGTCGAGATTATTGTTCCTTCAAAAGTTTTATTGTTTGATAAAGAATTAAGTTCATAATTAACAGGTGTGTTTGATAATGATTCATAATCGCTAACTGTTTCGAGTTTTATAGGTTTAGAGATTGTTTGAGCTGAAGCTAACTGCAGAAACAAAAGTAATAAAGTTGTTATCACAATAGTTTTTTTCATTTATTAAAAGTTTATTTCCTAGATATAAAAAGGTTATTAAAGTTTTCAACGTAAATATTTATAAACAATTTATTATTTTATAAGTGAATGGTATTAGATAAGCTTTCAAGTTCTTTGAAAAATACTTTGAAGAAAATTACTAAAGCAGTTTTTGTTGATGAAAAGCTGATAAATGAATTAGTTAAAGATATTCAGAAAGCTCTTCTTCAAGCAGATGTTAATGTACAACTTGTTTTTGATTTAACTAAGAAAATAAAAAAACGTGCTTTAAAGGAAATAGACTCTGCAGCTATCTCAAAGAAAGAACTTTTGATAAAGATTGTTTATGATGAATTAGTCGATTTTCTTGGGGGTCCAGGCTCTAAAATTTCTATTGGTAAAAAAAAGCCTTTCAAGATTTTACTGGTTGGTTTGTTTGGAAGTGGAAAGACAACTCTTTCAGGTAAATTGGCGAGATTTTTCAAGTCTAGAGGTTATAAAGTTGCTGTTATTCAGACAGATACATGGAGGCCTGCAGCTTATGACCAGTTAAAGCAGTTGGCCGAAAAAGCAAAAGTTGACTTTTTTGGCGATAAAAAAGAAAAGAACCCTGTTAAAATATATAATTCTAATAAAAAAAATCTGGATAAATATGATTTGGTTATTGTTGATAGTGCTGGGCGTGATGCTTTGAGTGCTGAGCTGATTAAAGAGCTTAATTCTCTTAATAAAGTTGTTAAGGCTAATGAGAACTTGCTTGTTTTGAGTGCTGATATAGGTCAAGCTGCAGAGAAGCAAGCTGAAGCGTTTCATGATTCTTGTGGTGTTTCTGGTGTTGTTGTTTCTAAACTTGATGGTACTGCTAAAGGTGGTGGTGCTTTAATAGCTTGTACTGTAACTGGTTCTCAGGTTAAGTTTTTAGGTGTAGGCGAGAAGATTTCTGATTTAGAGGAATTCAAACCAGAAGGTTTTGTCGGCAGACTTCTTGGTATGGGCGATTTAGATGCTTTGCTTGAAAAAGCAAGAGATGCGATGTCTGAGGATGAAGCAGAGGATCTTGGAAAGAAATTTTTGAAAGGAGAGCATAATCTCATAGATCTTTATGAACAGATGAAAGCCATGAAAAAAATGGGTTCTTTAAGTAAACTTACAGAGATGATTCCTGGTTTTGGTCAATTGAAAATTCCAAAAGATGCTTTAAAGGTACAGGAAGGTATGCTTGAAAAGTGGCGTTATGCGATGGATAGCATGACTAAAGAAGAGCTTGAGAATCCTGATGTCCTTGATGGTGCTCATGTTCAAAGAATTGCTAAAGGTTCTGGTTTATCTGTTAGTGATGTTCGTTCTTTAATAAAACAGTTTCGTCAGTCTAAGAAGATGGCTAAAATGATGAAAGGTGGTGGCGAAAAGAATATTGATAAGCTTATGAAACGTTTTTCTGGTAAATCTGGTTTTAAATTTTAAGAATAAATGGGCGTGAAGAGCTAAGGGGTGTATGAGGTGTTGGTAAAAAGAATAGCTCGTTCAAGCCCTATTTACTACTATGTAGGAACCACTATTATATAAATATTTCGGTTTTAATCACTGTTGAGTGGTGTTTTTGTGTTTACCACTTCAAATATTTATTGACAAAAAGATTTTCTTTTCTAATCAAGAATTTTCTAAACTCACCAAACAGCAATATTAACAAAGCAAAAGGCAGAGATAAAGACAATTCAAAAAAAGACAAGCTATGAGTTCCAAAGAACTTATTTGCGAAAGGAACAAAAACAATTACACTAAGCAATAATAACTCAGTAAATATACCTAACCATACAAGACCATTAGAGAAGAGTCCCTGTTTTAGTAAAGATTGTTTTCTGGTACGGCAAACCAATACATCAGGAATCTGGCATATGACAATGCTGGCAAAGAAAGCAGTTACAGCTTTAAGATATAAAGGATCATTAAAAGCAAGACTTTCACCAAAAGTCCATCCGCCCATAAACAATACTACAAAATAAGAGAAGAATCCTGCAATAGCCTGTAAAACTCCTATTATGCCATAAGAAACTATTAGAAGTTGTCTTGTAAGAAGTCTTTCTTTCCTTGAACGAGGAGGATATTTCATTACATCAGATTCAGCTTTCTCTTTTCCCAAACCAAGAGCTGGAAGCAAGTCAGTGCCTAAATCAATAGCCAGAATCAAAACAACAGTCAAAGGTAAAGGGATTCCTAGTAAAACAAATGCTATAAATGGAAGTATTTGAGGAACATTACTTGTAAGAATATAAGTTATGAACTTTTTTATATTGGAATAAATTGTTCTTCCCTGCTCTACTGCATGCACAATTGTTGAGAAATTATCATCTAATAAAACCATGTTGCTGGCTTCTTTAGCAACTTCAGTCCCCATAAGACCCATAGAAATTCCTATGTCTGCATTTTTCAAGGCAGGTGCGTCATTTACTCCATCACCCGTTACTGCAACAACTTCTCCATTTGATTGCAGAGTCTGCACAATTCTGAGCTTTTGAATGGGTGTTGTTCTGGCAAAAACAAGATTCTGTTTTTTCAATAATTCTTTTAACTCTTCATCAGAAATATTGTTAAGTTCTGAGCCAGTAATTGCGTTTACACTTCCATCATTGGACATACCAACCATGTTGGCAATAGCTTCTGCCGTTAAACTATAATCGCCTGTAACCATTATTACTTTGATGCTTGCTTCTTTACATTTAGAAATTGCTTCAGCTATTTCAGGTCTTGGAGGATCTATTATTCCTACTAATCCAACAAATATAAAACTCTTTTCTTCATTCTTAAAAGCTAATGCTAAAACCCTCTCTCCACGAGAACTCATTTTATCATAATGATGTTTAATGATTGTTCTAAAGTTTTGATCTAAATGCTCTAATTTATTGTTTAATAATATATAATCACATTTTTCCAAAACAATTTCTGGTGCACCTTTAAGATAAGAAAAAGTTTTTTTTCCTGATTTGTTTGCAGTAATCATGCATTTAGTGTTTGAATCAAAAGGCTGTTCATCAATTCTAGGATGTTCTTTGTTCAGTTTATCAATATCAGCATAAGCTTCTGTGAACATCAGTAAGGCTCCTTCAGTAGGATCACCCAAGTATTTTTCATTGAATTTGTCAAGTTTTGAATTATTACAGAGAACAGAAACACCTATAACTTTGTCAAAACCATCTATGTTTGAGAAATCTTCAGAGTGGTTTAATTCAGTCATATTAAGAAATAACGAATTAACAAACATTTTGTTTTGTGTTATGGTTCCTGTTTTATCAGTGCAGATAACTGTTGTTGAACCAAGAGTTTCAACAGACTCGAGATTCTTTATGAGCGCATTATGTTTTGCCATTTTTTTTGAAGCCATACTCAAAGACAGCGTTACAGTTGGTAATAATCCTTCAGGAACATTCGCAACTATTATTCCAATTGCAAAAATTAGACTACCCATAAGCCTATTTCCTAATGCAAAACTTAAGAAAAAAAAAGCTACGCCAAGAATTATTGCAATTGAAGAAATTATTTTTATGAAATGGTTTATTTCTTTTCTCATAGGAGTGATTGTTTCTTCAGTTTCTTTTGTTAGCTGAGCTATTCTACCAATCTGAGTTTTCATGCCTGTACTATAAACTATTGCTGTTCCTGTCCCTGTCTGTACAAGTGTTCCGGAGAAAATCATGTTTCTAGATTCAAGAATATTATCATGAGTACATTCCAAACTTCTTAGTTGTGGTTCTGATTCACCTGTTAAGGAAGAATTATCAACTTTCAAAGCGTGATGTTCAATTAGTCTGGCATCCGCAGGCACTTTGTCACCTTCAGAAAGAAAAATTATATCCCCAGGAACAAGTTCTTCTGCCAGTATTTCTTTTCTTCTTCCATCTCTCAAAACCTGTATCTTTGTAGGCATCATCTTTTTGAAACTCTGCATTATTTTCTCAGATTGATATTCCTGTATGAATGTGAATGTTGAATTAAGAATTACAACTACAAATAGGGCTATGCCGATATATAAGTTTCCTTCTCCTGGAGAAAGATATTCTGCTATTAAGGCAAGAACCGAACCAGTCATTAAAAGGATTGCAAAGAAATTAGTGAAGTTTTTCAAATACTTGACTATTAGAGAAACATATTTTTTTTCTTCTATTATATTTGATCCATATTCTACAAGTCTCTTTCTTGCTTCTTCAGAGCTTAAACCATTGAATGAAGAATTAGTTCTATCATATAATTCTTTAAGATGAATTCTGTGCTCGTCCATTTCCCACCTCTCAAAGATTATTTATGTTTTTAGTTTATAATTCTTTTTATTTTAAGTGTTAGTTTGTTTTTTCACTTGCTTATTTAATATTTCCTAATGTTTTTAATTATAATAAAGCAAGGATTGATTTTGGTTTGAATTAATCATTCAAATATCATTTTTTCTGACGGGAAAACATAATCCTCACCCATCATTGCTGTTTTAACTTTATTAATTATTGCAGAAAAATAATTTTTTATTTTTTTTAAATATACGAGTTTTGAATGACATTAGATTAATTCTCTAACTCTTCATTAATTATTTTCAATAATTTATCTAAGTCAACGCTTTTTATCTGCAATCCACAAGCATATTCATGCCCTCCTCCACGACCTTCAAGTGTTTCAAGAACTTTCTTTACTATTGGAAGAACTTTTATATCTTTTCCTCTAACTGAAAACTTTATTTCACCATTCCGATCTCTGCCAACAAGTATTAACTTATTGGGATGTTTGTATAATAATTCATTACTTAACTCGCTTGTAAAAGAAGTTTTGTTGTACGGATAAATATGTAATAAAATTTTGCTTTTTGTTTGGCTTGCTTCCTTCAGTATATCCTGATATTCTTTATTATAATAATTGAATTTTTTGTAGATAAATTTTCCTTTCGGTGTTGTCTGCTTTAAGATCTCATTAGGATGCTCAATCTTTGAAAGAATTCTGACAGCTTTCATTGAGTCGGCAACAGTTCCTTTTAAGTTGAAAGAAATCATCCTTGCTAACAAACCAATTTTTGTATTAAACAAAGCTTCTGCAGGATTATTTATGTTTTTTTTGAACAGACCAGAATATTTTTTCATGAAGTCATCTTTGAAATCGGGTATTGACCAGTCTGCAACACAGCCAGCCATTGCAATCCACAAATCTTTCTTGGTTATTTTCCATGCCCAATAACTAGTTGGACGATTATCTTTATCGTTGTGAATTCTTGGATTGTAATAATTAACTTTTTTTCTTTTAATAGGCGGATGATGATCTATCCAGATAATTTTTTGTTTTACTAGGTCAATGAAATCTTGGCTAACATTAGGAACATCTAAAATAACGACTAAGTCTGGTTGATATTCATCAACTTTTCTTGCAAAAACTTCTCCAAGCTCAGAACCTATTTTCAGTATGACTCCTTTTCCTTCGCCAACATAATGATATAACTGCAAAAAAGAACAAGCACCATCAGGATCATCGTCAAAGAAAATCAAAGGCCTAGCAGATTTTCCAAGTGCTTTTCTAATCTCATTAATCTCCTTTTGATTTATAGCCATTAAAGATAACGAACAAGCTAATTTTTAAAAAGTTTGTTGAAAAGTTTATCTGCTTTAAACATTAATAAAACCAAACAGGCTATTCACTGCTGATAAATCCATCATTCTATATAAGATTGGGTCTCTCAAGGCATCTAAATCTAAAGAAGTTGAAAAAGAGATAATAAAAATATTCCAAAACTAATTTTCTTCCCGCCCTTAATGTTTTCCTAGATTGCACTTCGTGCTAGAATAAAGACAAATTCTCAACTCTGCGAACGAAATTTGACTCCAATCCACTTCGTTTGTAGAGTCAAAGAATATAACAGCAAGATGTTACTTTTATTTTCATTAAATAATCATTATTATTTTAGATTTATATTGTTTTCTTAATCTTTTCCGGAAATATTCCATAAAACATAAATTACTTAAATATGTGAAAACAATAAAATAATATGAATAAAGAGCGTGATTTTTGTAAGTTTATAGGTAACTAAGATGAAAAAAGTTTTTTTCAAAGCTTACTTTCTTTTCATATTGTTCATTATTTCTTTTTTAATCAGTTTATTTGTTTATGGGGGTTCTTTTTATATCCACGAGGGAGGACATATAGCTTATGGATTTTTAGGAAATCTAATAGAAGATGGGACTATAACTAAATTTAGTATTGAAAACTGGATTGATATGCCTCTTTTTAGTTTTATTAAACTCCCACAAAGAACTAAAATAATAGAAGGAAATCCATCTTTAAATTTTGCTTTAGGTGGAATTATCACAATAATCCTAATGTCCACTTTTTTAGCCATACTTTATTATAAAAAATCTAAGAATAAGAATAAAAAGTATGTTTTTCTGCTTCCAATAATATTTACAATTCATGAAATATCTGGGAATTTTATTTGTGGAACAGATAATATAACAGGAAATCCTTTAGACTTATGTAATCCTTTTTTTGGATTCTTAACAAAATCTATTATTTGGATGTTAGTAGGTGTGTTTATGTTGCTATTTTATTACAAATTTCAAGAAAAATTTAATAAATTTTTTAAAATAAGCTAATTCTGGATTTGTTGTGTAGTTTGATTTTTGGATTATTAAATGTGCAAAATAATGTTTATCAAAAGTTTTATATATAATATTATTTAGTATTTTGATTAAGGAGGTTTTTATAATGTTGAAATTTGTTATAATAATAAGTGTTCTGGCGTTGTTTTATTCTTTTATTTCTGCTTTAAAGATTAAGAAGTATAGTGAAGGTACTGAAAAAATGAAGGAGATATCTTCTGCTATTAGAGAAGGTGCGTTGACTTTTTTAAACAGGGAATACAAGGTTTTAGTAATATTCATCGTAGTTGTATTTCTCATATTATTCTTTTTTATAGAAAAAAATATGTCTTATACTTTTATTATTGGTGCGATATTATCTGGTGTCGCTGGAAATATTGGGATGAGGATTGCTACTTCTGCAAATGCAAGAACTGCAAACGCAGCCAATAAGAGTTTGAATAAAGGTTTGAAAGTTGCTTTTTTAACCGGAACAGTTGTTAGTTTATGCGTTGTTGGTTTAGGACTTCTGGGAGTTACAGTATTATACTTGATTTTTAATGAGCCAAACATACTTTATGGTTTTGGTTTTGGAGCTTCAAGCATTGCGTTATTTGCAAGGGTTGGTGGTGGAATATACACTAAAGCTGCTGATGTTGGTGCAGATCTTGTTGGTAAAGTTGAAAAGGGGATTCCTGAAGATGATCCAAGAAATCCTGCTGTTATTGCCGATAATGTTGGAGATAATGTTGGTGATGTGGCTGGAATGAGTGCTGATTTGTTTGAAAGCTATGTTGACAGCATAATCGCTGCAATGGTTTTAGGAACAATTGTTTTTGCAGCAAAAGGAGCTATTCTTCCTTTGTTATTAGCAGGATTTGGTATTCTTGCTTCTATGATTGGAACTTTCTTTGTGAAAGTAAAAGGAAAAAATCTTCATGGCGCTTTAAATAAAGGAGTTTTTTCAGCGTCTTTTTTCATGATAATATTTTCTTTCTTGCTCATAAAATGTTATATGGGCTCGTCAGATTTATTTTTCGCAGTATTATCTGGTTTATTTTCTGGCATAGTTATTGGTCTTTCAACACAATATTATACTTCTCCGGATAACAAGCCTGTTATTAGTATAGCGAAAGAAGCTCAGACAGGTGGGGCAACTAATATAATAAGAGGATTAGGGGTTGGAATGATTAGTACAGTCGTGCCTGTTTTGTCTGTATCTGCAGCTATAATATTGGCTCATCATTTTGGTGGACTTTATGGAATAGCAATTGCTGCGGTTGGAATGTTAAGCACTCTTGGAATAACTTTGGCAACTGATACTTATGGTCCTGTGGCTGACAACGCGGCAGGTATTGCAGAGATGGCAGGTATGGGTAAAAAAGCAAGGGAAAGAGCAGAAGCTTTAGATGCTGTAGGAAACACTACTGCTGCTATTGGAAAAGGTTTTGCAATAGGATCTGCTGCTCTTACTGCGTTAGCTTTGTTTGTCAGCTTTACAGAAGTAGCAGGTCTCGAATCAATAGATTTAAGCAAGCCGTTAGTTATAGTTGGTTTGTTTCTTGGTTCAGTAATGCCATTTGTTTATAGTGCACTAACAATGAATGCAGTTGGAAAAGCAGCTTTTCATATGATTAAGGAAGTTAGAAGACAATTCAAAACAATTAAAGGATTAATGGCTGGGAAAGCAAAACCTGATTACAAGAAATGTGTTGATATAAGCACTTCTGCAGCTTTGAGAGAGATGATTTTGCCAGGATTATTAGCAGTTATAGTTCCTGTATTTGTAGGAATATTTTTAGGTGTTGAAGCTCTTGGAGGATTACTTGCTGGTGTTACAGCTACAGGATTTTTAATGGCTGTTTTTATGGCGAACGCAGGTGGTGCATGGGATAATGCTAAGAAATATGTTGAAGAAGGACATTTTGGCGGTAAAGGAAGTGAGGTTCATAAAGCAACAGTTATTGGTGATACAGTTGGAGATCCTTTCAAAGATACAAGCGGTCCAAGCCTAAATATTCTTATAAAGCTTATGAGTATAGTTGCAGTTGTTTTTGTACCATTATTTTTATGAGGAAGAGCTAAAGATGAAAGAAAAACTTTTCATATTGGTTGTTTTGGCATTTTTTATTTTTGGTTGTGCTAAACCAATTATTCTAGAATCTGAGGGCGTTGAGAAAACAACAAAATTAGGATTGGAGGAAGATCAAATGACTGAAGATATTGTGATTATGGAAACAAGTAAAGGAATTATAAAAATAAGGTTAGACAGAGAAAATGCTCCTGTAACAGTTGAAAATTTTTTAAGTTATGTGAAGGATGGATTTTTTAATGGATTAGTTTTTCACAGAGTTATCAGTGGTTTTATGATACAAGGAGGAGGTTTTTCTTCAGATGGATTACAGAAAGAAACAAAAACTCCTATTAAATTAGAATCAAACAATGGTTTAAAAAATAATAGGGCCTCAATTGCTATGGCCAGAACAAGCGTTCCTGATAGTGCAACATCTCAATTCTTCATAAACCTTGTTGATAATAATATGTTAAATTATGCATCTGGAAATGATGGTTATGCTGTTTTTGGAAAAGTAATTGAAGGGATGGCTGTTGTTGATGAAATAGCAACTGTTCAAACATCAGTAAAGAATGGTATGACTGATTGGCCTGTAGAAGATGTTTTCATAAATAAAATATTTATAGAATAATTTTTTTATTGTTCGTAGAGTTCACTAACAGAAAGATCCATATTCATATTATTTATTACTTGTGCAAATAATCCTGAGACAGGAACTTCTTTTAGCCATTTAGGATTGTTTTTTTGAATAATTGTATCTGTGGCTGCTAAGTATTCGAGTTTTCCTTCTTGGTATAATCTGTCAAGTTTTTCTTTTGCATGATTATTAAGTAATGCATGTGTGCATGCGACACTAACTGTTTTCACATTGTTTTTGTAAAGCTCTTCTATTGTGTTTACAAGACTTCCTCCTGTATCTACAATATCGTCAACTATCAGAGCTTGTTTTTCTTTTACATCTCCAAGAAGAGATGTTTTTTCTACAACATTCTCTTTTTCATAGTTTCTATTTTTATGCATTATAGCCATATCAGTCTTTAATTTTTTGGCATAGAACTTTGCACGTTTTGCTCCACCCGCATCAGGACTTATAACTACTACGTCATCTAAACTTTTGTGTTTCTTAAAATAATTTATTAATGTCATTGATGCTCTAAGATTGTCAAATCCTATATTTTTGTAAAATCCTGCTATTTGATCTGAATGAACATCCATTGTTATTATTCCTTCTATTCCTGCTCTTTCAATTGTTTCTGCTAATAAACTTGCACTTACTGGTTCTCTATCTTTTGGTTTGTCCTGTCTTGAATATGCCAGATAGGGTATTATAGAATTAATATGTGATGGTCCAGACCGTTTCAAAGCGTTTGCAGCCAATAAGAATTCCATTATGTTATCATTGACACTCAAATCATTGGTGTTAATAAAACTTTGAACTAGGTAAACATCTTTTCCTCTTACTGAGTCTTTAATAACCGTTTTTATTTCGCCGTCTGCAAAGCTGACACTTTTAGATTTTCCAAGATTAACTATTCTGCCAGTGCTTTCAAGAATTTTATTAAGTTCAGAAATAATTCTTTTAGCAAAAGGTTTACCTGCTCTGCAAGCAAATATTTTTATATCCCCCCTAGACATAATAATTGGTAATTCTTTCTTGCTTAAAAACTTAACTAGAAAATTTAAATACTAATTCTTCTAACAGAATCTTTCCAAACATCAAATAATATGAAGTTATCTGTTATTTTTTCTCCAACAAGTATTTTTAGTGCTTGAGAAACAATTATTCCTGCAGCTAAATGGACTGTTGAGTTTATCAGACCTTCTTTATTTATATCTCCAATTTTTATTTTCTCAACAACATCTTTGAAGTAATGTTTTCTATTAGATATGAATATTGTTCCTTTTGAACCTGCGTATTTGCAGTTTATCAGTTGAGTTTTTTTCTTAACATAGTTGCCAACCATTTTCATTGTTTCTAAATCGTTGCTACAATCAATTATTATATCTACAGAATCAAGTAGGAAAAGGTTATCTTCAACTAAATCTTCGTGGAATGTTCTAATCTTGTTTTTGGTATTTATTGGCTCTAATCTTTTCTTTATCTGTTTGACCTTAAATTTATTGTCATCTTCTTCCAAATAAAGACTTTGGTGTTGCAAATCTTTTATTTCTGAACGACCTTTATCGACTATTTTTAAAGGAACGCCTTCTCTATGAAGCATGTCTGAAACAGTTGAACCTAAGCTACCGCTACCTATTATCATAACAATTTTTTTTCTTAGTTCTGAACTTTTCTCTCCGATTTCTTCAAATAATTCTTGAAATTCGTATCTATTCATATAAAAAAGAATTTAAGGGTTATTTTTAAAGTTTTTGACGCGAAATGTTTTTTTGAAAAATTTTTAATAACTTGACAACTTTCTTTTTTTGGGATGGTTAAGTCTGATAGAAAGAAAAACGAAGAGCATCCGGTTTTGAAGAATGCACATTTATTTTACAAACGTTTGAATGAATTAACTAAAAAACATTCAAAACCAAAGAAAGATTTTTTTGGAGAAGCACCAAATATTTTTGTTGGAAAGCATGGATATCCAAAAGTTAATGTCGGATTATTATCAAATGAAAAAATAACTGCTGAGTATGATGATCCTTTACTTTGGTATGAAAAAGGGTTTGATATTCCTAAGATTGTTTCTTTAAGAAGTTTTTTGATAAACTCAAACTTCCAGCTAAATGTCAAGTCTTTCAATGATAGGTTGCTGGATTTAACACAGGAAATAGGTATGGCAAAAGAACCTGTTGATTTAGAGGTTAATCTCAATAAACAACCAAGATATACTTTGAAAGTTTCAGAAGATATAACTCCTTATGGTCCGACTGTGAAGCTTAAAAAAGCATCTATAACAGAGAATCCTAAAATTCCTTCAAAAGTTGACAAGGTTTTCTCAGATACTGATTTGAAAGCAACTAAAGCAATTGATTATCTTAACAAAAAAAATTTCGATGAACACTATTTGACAAAGCTTTTGAGTGCAGGTACATTAGGAGTTAAAACTGAGAGAAAGCTTGTTCCGACAAGGTGGTCTATAACTGCTGTCGATGATACTATTGGAAAGAAGAACATAGACAATATTAAAGATTTTAATAATAAAATAGACTATTCTGTTTTCACAGGAGACTATATGGGTAATTTTTATGTGATAATGTTTTTCCCAGATATTTGGAGTTATGAATTGTTTGAAACCTATATGCCTGATGAGCCTTGGAAACTTAAGGAGCTAAAAACATTCGCTGATTTTGAAAATTATGATGGAAGAAAAAAATATGCTTTTAATACTGTTGGAGGTTATTATGCTGCAAGATTGCCAGTAACAGAGTTTTTGAAGAAAAAGAAAAGACAGGGAGCAGCGTTACTTCTTCGTTTTGTAACTGATGATTATTGGGTTCCTCTTGGTGTATGGGTTGTAAGACAGACCGTCAGAAAGACGTTGTCTAATAAACCAGTTATTTTTGACAGCAAGAAATCAATGTTAACATATGTTAAGACTTTAGTGAAAAAAGAGTTTGGTTATGATGTTAAAGAACTATTGAATAAAAGCAAGTTATTAAAAGATTTAAAGAATCAACTAAAGATAAGCAGTTATTTTTAATAATTCCGTAAGCTTTTTTAAGAGTGTTCTTTTCTTTAATTTAATGGATTTGAGGGAATTTGAATATAAGTTTGAAGAATCTGCTAATAAAAAAGAATTCATCGTGTTTTTCTGTAAATGCAAAATAGTTTATAGTGGAAGAGCTGAAGCGTCTCTAGGAAAGGGGGATCGTTTAGTTGGCGTAAAACAAGATGGAACAATTTTTGTTCATCAACCAGAAGGAGGAAATCCTATAAATTATATGAAGGCAGGAGGTTGTGTTGAGATAATAAAACAAGAATATGATATTTTGTTCAAAGCTTATAATTCTTCAACAAAAGAATATTTGGAGTTAGAAATAAGTAGAGTTTATTCTTTTATGTCTAGAAAATTAGATGATGGTCAAAAACAATTACTTGCTGGAACAGAAGCTGATATGAGTGATATGATAAAGCAAAATCCTGTTCTTATAAGTAAGAATTTTAAACCTCTTAGTAGAGAGGAGCATACTAAGTTTGGATTCATAGATGTTTTTGGGCATGACAATAATGGAACATTAGTAATTATAGAATGTAAACGCTATACTGCTGGTTTAGATGCTGTTCAACAGCTTAGGCGTTATGTTGAAAAAATAAAAGAATTGAGAGGTGTTAAGAATGTTTCAGGAATAATTGCTTCTCCAAAAATTGCTCCAAATGCGGAAGAGATGCTTAAAAAATGGGGTTTTTCCTGGAAGCTTGTTAATTCTCCTATGAGGCTTGTCAGACATAATAAAAATCAGAAAAATTTATCTAATTATTGACACATCTTGCATGGATTTAAGCCCATTGCTTCTGCCTGTTTTTCAGAGTTGAAAAATTTTAATTCTTTTGCATTGTTGACATATCCGCAATCTGTTGAATGATATTTCAAACTATCTTTGGCAGACACTATTCTTGGTTTTTTAGGCATTTCTAAATCAACAATTTTTGTTTCAGTTGTTTCTTCTTTTGAGAAAGCTGTCAGAAAAAATCCTATTATTAAAGACAGTATGATTAATATCGACAATGAATCTGATGTTTTACTTGAAATATTAATAAATACAAATAGTGCTAGTATTATGAATGTGAAAAAAGAGTATTTTTGACTAAATGCTAATCTTTTCTCTTTTGCCATGGTTGTTATAACCAATAATAATGAAGCCATCAATGCAATATTTGTAAATGCTTTTAATAAATCGCTTGCTTGAAAAAGAATTATTATTAGTATTATTTGAGACAAATAACTTATTAAAATTGGTCCTTTGCTATCCACCTTGAGCCCTTATTTTTTTGAAATCAAACTAATTATATAAACTTTTTGATTTTATCTATTCTTGAGTAGTCATAGTTTGTTTAACAAATTTTATAAACAAAAATAAGTTCTTACAATTTGATGAAAATAAGAACTTCGAAGAGAGAAATACATGATCTTTTAGAAGCTTGGATTTTCATAAGTCTGGCTTTTGGAATATTGTTGAATGGAGGAAATTTATTCTCTTTAAATATAATAAAATCTGTTATTTTTGCATCTTTTACTGTTGGTTCTGGTTTTCTTCTTCACGAACTTGGTCATAAAATTGTTGCTCAAAGGTATGGTTGTTTTGCAGAGTTCAGAGCTAATATTCAGATGTTGGTACTTGCTTTAATAATGAGTTTTTTCGGCTTTTTGATAGCTGCTCCAGGAGCAGTTATGATTTCAGGACGAGTTTCAAGAGCTCAAAATGGGAAAATATCGATTGCAGGACCTGTTATGAACATTTTTTTGTCTCTGTTTTTTTTAATTATCTTTTTTTTAGCCAATAGTTTTGGTTTAGATATAATTCAAGAATTAGCTTCTTATGGTGTTTGGGTGAATGCTTTCTTGGCTTTTTTCAATATGTTGCCTTTCTTTATTTTAGATGGAAAAAAGGTTTTGATATGGAGCAAGAAAGCTTATGCTGCAGTAATTGTACCTTCTTTACTAATATTGTTCTTTGCAGTCAATTTCATCAGTATTTAAACGGTATTTAGACGGTATTTAGAAAACTTTAAATACTTTCATTAGTATTGGATTTATTTAGGGGTGCTTTATGGGAAATCATGAACATGATATTCATTTTATGGCTATAGTTCTAATTTTAGCTTTTTTTATGATGACATTATCTTTTAATCAAGTAAGTCCAACTGCTAATGTTGTAAAGAAATCAAATCAAGACTCTACATTTTTAAAAAAAACTGTTGAATCTCCAAAAATTTTAGCTCTTAGTAAAGACTTTTTTAAAAATTTAGATTTTGAAATAACAAAGTCTGTATTCTCATTTAAGAATAGTAATATTGGAGGGAAAGCGGTTGTTAGTTCTGTTCAGGATATTTCTGATAAAAAATGCTCTTGGATAAATCTTGATAATAAAGGTTATTCAAAGATTAAAGCCATGACTGGAAAAACTGCTTGCAAAGTTTCTGGTTATGATTCTTGCTTAATGACCAATAAGGCTAAAACAGTAAGCTATTATTCCTCAAGTGATAGTTCTTGTAGTGGTTTGCAGTTCAAAGACTCTTCTAATGAATTTGGTAATTGTGATGTTAGAGTCAGAACTTTTGCAGGTTATTGTTCTTTGCAAGACGCTGGTGATGTTAAAGAGAATTCTTTCACATCTGTTCTTTGTTGCTAAACACAAATTTTTTAAAAAACAGATTCTCTAAATACTATCATGTTTGTTTTTCAAGAATTTATTGACGCTATAATAATGACTTTTGGTATTGGATATATTTTTATGAATGTTTTCAAAAATAGACCGAAAGATGTTCTGGTTGATTTCAAATCAGGTTTTAATTGGGGCAATTTTTGGTTTGCCTGTTCTGTTGTTGTACCTGCCATAATTTTTCATGAGTTGGCACACAAGTTTTTTGCTCTGAGTTTCGGAATGCAAGCCACATTTCATGCACATTATACTTTTCTAGGATTGGGTATTTTGTTGAAATTGATGAATTTTGGTTTCATATTCTTTGTTCCGGGTTTTGTTTCTATTCTTGGAACAGGTACGAATTTGCAGTTTGCAATGATTTCTTTTGCAGGTCCTTTAATGCATGCACTTTTTTGGATTGGTTCTTCTTTTGCTCTTAAGAACCTGAAGCTTGACAGGAAAAAAACTTATTATTTACTGCTAACAAAAAAGATAAATGGTTTCTTATTTATTTTGAATATGTTGCCAATACCTGGTATTGACGGCTTTAGTGTCTATTCAAATTTGCTTAATGCTTTTTTCTAAAAAGTTTTTCCCACCAAAATATTTATATAGTAGGAGATTTTATAAAAACATCATTAGATATTGGTTATCAAGTATTGAAAAGTTAAAATGTGTGAAAGAAAGCGTTTTCAAGCTTTTTTTCTTAAAAAAAAGAGAAAACAATTGTTTTTAATTGATATTAAAGAGAAAACAACGGTGATTTAAAATAATCCCTGATAGAGTCGAGTTTACAAAATTCTTAGAGAATAATCCTAATCAAACCTATACATCAATCTCAAAACATTTTGAAATAGAAATGGGAACTGTACGCGACCTGATAAAAATGTATCGTGAACAGCTTACAATAACAAAGATAGGCACAGCCCTAATGGTGAATTTGAAAGATGAGAAATAAGAGCATAATAGGATTCGGAGCAATATTGTTTTTGTTAGTTGTATTGCTAGTAAGTGCTGCTATCAGTTATGTTACAATTTATGATCCTGCAGATTTATCAGCTTCAGGGTGGATAAACGGAACAAACGACACTATAGATTTCCGTTTCAATTGGACTGGAGGACCTATTGCACTTGCTAATTGTACACTATACATAGATGATGATAATTATGGAAACGAGTCTAATGTTTTGGAGAATGTTACTACAACAATATTAGCCAATAAAACTTTGGATAATGGAACACATACATGGTATGTTAACTGCAGTAACAACAATGGATCTATGTCTTCTTCAGAAAATATTATCGGTATTGACAACTTAGCACCAATATCAAGCACAGATGCTCCAAGTGAATGGAAAAGTGTTAGTAGCATAATAGTTAATTTTACATCTGATAACGATGATCTTAGCCCGATAACAAACTATTCATGTCAAGGAGTTGGTTGTACACCAACAGCTGCAAATTCTCAAACAATCAATTCAGAAGGAAACAACACAGTAAAGTACTTTTCAGGAGATGATGCCAGAAACAACGAAACGCCAATAAAAACAGCGTATGTTCTTTTAGACACTTCAAACCCTACAATGAATTTATCAAATCCAATAGATAGTTATACTTATCTGGATCAAAACAATTTTAACTTCACATTTAATGTAACAGATGCTTATTCAAACACTCTGGATTGTGACCTAATAATAAATGGTGTTTTGAACGAAACAAACAGCACAGTACAAAACGACACTAAAACTGAATTTGTAAATAAATTCTTAGCCGACGGAAACTATAACTGGAATATCAGCTGTGAAGATCTTGCAGGAAACAACAACACTTCAGAAACAAAAAGCTTTACAGTAGATGTAACACCTGACAAACCAGTAATATTCACTCCAATCAATTTAACAAGTGATACAAGAATAAACATCTATGGATATGTGAACAGAAGTGGACTAAATACAAATGTAACAGTTTATGCACAGCAAGAAGCAAGTCAGTATATAAATTCAACACTGACAACAGAAACATCAAGTAAAACAGGAACGGCGACAATAAATGAATCACAAATAGCAGGCAATGGTTTCTTTTACATAAATAAAGAAGGATCCTTACCAGCAGGTTTTGGAGTAGGTAATTTCACAGAATTTTCAAACCATCAACCACCAAACTGGGAAAGATATGAAATAATCGACACAACGGAATTTGCAGACAGATATCAAATAAACATAACTCCGTCTCTAAGAGAAGATATAAACACAAGCGATTCAGTTTCAGCTTATAATCAATCAAAACCAACAGGATGGTTCAATGTATCGGTGCCTTTGTTCTCAGGAAATAACACTATACAGGTTGATGCTAAGAGACTGGAGAACTATGGTCCTGTATCAGATTCATTCAACACATTCTCAGATATTACAGCGCCAACGATAAACTTGTCATTAGTCACCAATTATACAATTAACAATGCAAAGATAAACTTCTCAATTTCAGATGACTATGTCTTGAATGTTTCAACAGTAGTGGCGAATATATCAGGAACAATATACAACTCAACAAATGTTAGTTGTTCAGGAACAGCAACACAACAAGAATGTTCGTTAAATGCAAACTTAACTAATAGTTACCATAACATAACAGTTAGTATAAATGATGTAATTGGAAACAGCAACACAAGCGAGAAAAAACAATTTCTTGTTAATTCTCAGACGCCAATAGTTAGCTTAGAGTTGCTTGCAGATAATTATGAAGAGGATGATAATAATAACATAACATTAAGCTTCAATGTTACAGATATATTCGACCAATCATTGAACTGCTCCATTTACATAAACACAATATTAAACAACACAAACGAAACAGTACAGAATGGAACAAGCACAGGAGTTCAATTAGATAACTTGACAGATGGAGAATATAACTGGGATGTTAGTTGTGAAAATGACTTAGGATTAACAAATACTTCAGAAACACGAACATTCACAATATCAAACACTCCGGAAAAAGCAGGAATATGGCTTTATGAATCATTAATAGACACAAACATTGCAAACATAATTGGAGTAATAGGTAAAAACAACACATTAGTGAATGCAACAATAGAACAAGGAGAGTTAATACCATACAACAACTACACCACAAGTACTCAAGATTCAGAATTAAATTTAATAACAACCACACTAAAACAACAGGCATCACAAGGAGAATATTGTGTATATGTAAACAAGACGCTGAATGAGAGTTTTATTCCAGGAAGATGGATTGAATTTGTAAATCACAATAAGAGTAATGCTTACTTTGAAAGATATAATATTACAAACAGAACAAACGACTGGGGGGAAGGAGAAAACGCATTTTATACACGAGTTTGTATGCAGGAAAACTTAACAGCCACAGTACCAACTACAACTTCAATAAGTGTTTATGACACAAATTATCCAAAAGGATGGTTTAACATCACGCTCAGTTTACGTGAAGGGGAGAACAATATAACATTAGAAGGTAGTAGGCTTGGATTAATAGGACAGGATTCTGACTTAATAACAATATTCTATGACAATTCAGCTCCAACAATAAATCTTTCAACAATTCCAGGAAACTTAACTACTAACACTCCAACTATAACATTTGTTTTAGAGGATGATTACAATGTTAGCCTGCCAACATTGCTGTTGAACATCTCAAATAGTACAAACAGCACAATGCATGTATGGGATCAAGAAACAGCTCACAACATAAGTAGTTGGGAGATGGGAGCAAACATAAGCTGCTCAGGAAATAGATATTTGCAAACATGTAGCTTAACACAAAGTCTTTCAGACGACACATACAATCTATCATTCACAATCAATGATACAATAAATCATCAGATAACAGATAATAAAGCAATAATTATTGCTGCAACAATCTCAGGATCTTCAGAAATAAATGATACGGGTGCAACAACAGATAATAGATTTATGTTAAATGTTAGCTGGACAAACACTACGAGTGAGCAATACTTTGATCATTATGAATTAGCAGTCGGAACAGAGACTTATCCAAATAATGGTTATGATAATGAAGAAACGTGGTTTGCAGTAGGAAATAATGTGTCATATGAAATAACAAACTTAACACTTGTACCTGGAGAAATGTATTATGTGCATCTAAAATCAGTAAATACTTTTGGTGTTAACTCAACTG
>NZBB01000011.1 GCA_002686295.1 Candidatus Woesearchaeota archaeon | reverse complement strand
TTTCCTGCGATTTCTAAGTCAACTGTTTCAAAAAGTTGTTTATGCCATTTCAAAATTAATTTCAAACTTAAATCCTCTGTCTCTTTGAGCATTTCTTTAAAAACAACTTTGTGAGCTTCTGTTTCTTTAACATCTTTGAAAGGTTTGTTTCTTGGCGTAATTCCTTCCTCAAACAATCTCGCAGTCTCTTTTAATGTTAAGGTACTCCCTTCAATCCTTTGAGTGTTATATGTGAATTTAATCAAGAAGTTCTCAAGATATTTCTTTTTCGCAGAATTTGGAAATGATTTAAACTCTTTAGAGAAATTTTTTTTAATTTCATCTAAATCATCGTACCATTTCTTCTTGTTTATAGATTCCATTAATTCAGCTTTGATTTGTTCTATATTCTTCGGAATTTCAAATCCTAAATACTTAGAAGCGACTTTAATCTTGCCTTTTAATCTATATGAGTGCTGCAAATAATAGTATTTTCTCCCTTTAATATTTCGTTCAACTATATCCATAGAGAATAAGTTACAATTACAAATATATAAATATTGTGTTTTTTAGAAGAAAAGTAAAAGTAAATGCCCCGAGCGGGATTCGAACCCACGTCCTCAGCTCGAAAAGCTGAAATGATTGGCCGGGCTACACCATCGGGGCGATGATGACGATGATGATTTTGTTTTTTTGAATCCGAGTAGGATTCTCGCGCACGAAGTGAAGCAAACTAGGGATCAAGGAACGATACCCTTGAACTGCAACATCTGAGCGATGATGATTTTCTGTAAAAAATTAATTTCTTTTAAAAATTTTCCTAAATAATAAGTGGGCCCACCGAGATTTGAACTCGGGACCACTGGTTCTCTTAGACACCATGTGGCGGTCGTATAAGACCAGCACTCTAATTGTCCTACGACAACGAATGCGTTGATAATCTCGTTCCAGACTAAGCTATGGGCCCGTATGCGGCGACCGGGATTTGAACCCGGGTCACAAGCTCTTTGCAAAAAAAACTTGAAAGTTTTTGTCGTGGCAAGCTCGTATTCTAACCAACTAAACCATCACCGCGTTGTACTCTGAAGAAATTAACTGCTTATTTATAAAATTTTTTGCTTACTCCCTTTATTTCTTTATCAATATCCTTTTTCAATGCTTTTTGCTTTCTTTTGTTTTTCAGGCGTTTTAGAAGAACAACAACATCTTCTGAAAGCATTAGTTGTGATTGTGTTATGAAAGCCATTAATACCAATCCTCCATAGACAAATTCAAGTATAACTCTGAAGGTCATTATTGAAACTCCAAATATTGATCCAAGACCATAAACTCCAAAAACACCTAATACTTGCGAAAACAAGAAGAAAAAAGCTCCTGCAACTAATAAATCCCATGGTCGTCTTTCAATATATTTGGTTGTTCTTTTTAAGAAAAGAAAAGCATAAATTAATATGTATACTGATATTATAACATTTACAATTAAGAATAATCCTCGCATATAATCTATTGGCATAGAACTTCTTGTAATTTAAGGATATTTAAATTTTTTGAATGGGCCCACCCGGATTCGAACCGGGGATATCCGCCTTGTAAAGGCGACGTCATCTACGAAACAACAATGCAAATCTTAGCAATGCAGTTGAACCGCTAGACCATGGGCCCTCATATTTTTAAATTGAAAATATTTTTATTTTATAAAATTTGTCATAGCAATATTTATAAACAGCCAATTAATTCTTGTGATTCATGGACGGATTAATATCTAATTTTAGACGAGCAAGACACCATACTTATAGTAATCAGATGATTATAATTGCAAATTCTTTGAAGTCTAGAAGCGATGCTGAAAAACTTGTTGGAAAAAAAGTTGTTTGGAATACTGGTAAAAAAGATATTAAAGGCGAAATTAGAAGTGCTCATGGTAATAAGGGTGCTTTAAGAGTTCTTTTTGAAAATGGTATGCCTGGGCAAGCTATTGGCACTAAAGTTAGTATAGAATAATTGAGTAAAATTCTAAAAGTTAAAAAAAATTAACATACAGGTATTGGTAATGATCCTTTTGCACCCATATATATTAATACTGCACCAATTATTATTCCTATAAACAATCCTTTCACGAAAGACATGAAATCAAATAGTTGTCCTTTTTTATCCATAAATATCACCTTAACATATTTTTTATAGTTAATTTTGCTCTTTGACTATTTAAAACTTTCTTTTTCAAAAAACTAATGTAGCATTGTTTGTTTTAGAAAAATATTATTATTATTAAGTTTCTAATTAGAAAACTTTATATAGTATTATTTACAAGAAATAGTTTATATACATAAAAACTAATATTTTAAGGTGTATGAAGGAGGTTTAAAAGATGAAAAAAATATTATCATTAACAATATTAGCATTGATTTTAATGACTATAATGCCAACTGTAGTATTTGCACAGGAAGAAAATGAACCTGCAAACTTATTTTCAGGGTTGTTATCAGGAATAGCTAATTTTTTTGAAAAGCTTGCTGAAATTGAATTTAAAATTTTTAATGAACAACCAGTAAATTTGCTTATAGCCACATTGGTGTTTATAATATTATTCTCTGTGTTCTATCCTGCAACTTCAAAAATACCTGTTTTTTCAGAGAGTTCCAATGCTAGAAAAGCATTTTCTGTATCATTAGCATTGTTAGTCGTTTATTTCACAAGCCTTACAAAATATGTTCAAAGTTTCTTAACAGGATATTTCAACGCTTTGGCTCTTTGGGGTTTAATATTGTTATTTTTAGTGCTAGTTGTTTGGATGAATAGATCTGCTGGAAGTAAATTTGCTATAATGAAAGGTATGAAAGCAGAGTCTGCAAAGGTTAATGCAGAGGCCAAAGCTTCTTTGAGAGATACTAAACTTGAAGAAAAGTTAGCTAAGAAAGAATTTAAAACAGCCAAGAAAATAGGTTCAAAAACTAAAGATTTGAAAAATCAATGGATTAAATTTGTTAAAGATTTAAATGAGATGAAAACCATTGGTGGAAAACAAGCTCATGATTTGGCAAGCAGAACTCTTCATACTATGACTGCTTCTTTGAAAACTGAATCTGAGGCTGAAAGGTTATCAAATGATTTAGAAGCTCTGAGAAGAAGATCTTCTGCAGTAGAAAGAGATGAGTTCAATAGATTAAGAGAAGCAACAAAAGATACAACAAATGAAAATGTAAGAAGAAATTTGGAACATGCAGAAAGAAGACTTAGAACTCTTAGAGGAATTGAAGCAGAAATTGGTAGAGAAGGTCATGAAATTTCAACCTTAAATAGCGAATTTAGAGCTAATGCAGAAGAAGCAATATCTCAAACAAGAAATGGTGCTTATTCATCTGCTTTAACCGCTGCAGAAAGAGCCGTCAAGGATTTAAATAAAGAAGAGAGAGATCTTATCCAAGTTGAAAATATGTGCACACAAATGACTGCTATTGAAAATTCTGTACAGACATTCATTAATAGTGCCAGACAAGAAGAGAATAGAGGTGCAAGTCAACCTACAAGTTAAAAGCATTAAAAAAAATAATTTTTTTATTTTTATTTATATAAACTTTCTATGTGTCTTTTGTTAAAACTTCTTAATGCTTTTTTTTTCCCTTTCTCATGTTTCTTTGTTATTTTATTGGCTAAGTAATGTGTCATATTATTATATCCATTAGGTGTATGTTTATAATAAACTGCTCTTGACATAACACAAACTTTGTCAAATTTTTCAGAAATAGAATTAATTTTTTCTTTTGAATTGTTGTAAAAATCACTTATTTTTTCTGTCAAAACCATGATGCCACCAACTTTACTATTTAGTAGTGATGATTTATATTTAAATCTTTCCACATTATTTTCGGAAACTTTACGGCTTTGACGATAAACAATATGTGCAAGAGTTTTCTCACCAGGAGAAAAAACAGCAGTTTTAACGCCAAAAAACCCACTGTCAACAATATCTGCTGAAGACCAATTATAACCCTCTATATTGAGCTTTCTAGCCAATTTATTCGCTTTTTTAATATCAACCTTAACTAAAGGGAGCTCATGTTTAGAATAAACACAACATACATCATAAAAACAATCATCTATACTTGAAGTATCAATATCAGCAACATCAACCATTGCATAGTCTTTTGAAATAGCCATATCAGACTCTAAAAGCGTTTTTTCAAGCGATTTAATATATTCATCAATCAATTTGCAACACCTCACCAATAACACAGAGAAACAGGTTAAAAAGTGTTCCCAAAAAAAAACCGAAAAATTTTCGAGAAATACGAAAAAACAACTAACAAAACATTTAATTTTTGCTTAAAACTTTTAGAAACAAAAAACAACTAATTTATAGTACAAACAATATATAGTACAACCAATAAAAAGAAAAAAATAAGAATAAAACTTTTAATATTTGACTAAAAGTTTTAAAAAAGCTTTTTTCAAAGAATTAGATCATATCAAGAGGACTTTTAACTCTTCTTTTAGCCTCATCAGAAACATGGGTATAAATCTGTGTCGTCGACAAATCAGCATGACCAAGCAACTCCTGAATAAGCCTTATATCAGTCCCATTATCCAATAAATGAGTTGCAAAACTATGCCTTAGAGTATGGGGTGTAACAACCTTTTTGATGCCTGCTCTTCTAGTTGCAACATTAACTATTTGTTGAATATTACGAACTCCGAGGGCACCTTGTCGCCCATTGAACAAAAACTCAGAACTATGATTTTCAAGGTGTTTTCTAAGTTCAAAAACGAGCTTTTCAGACAATATAACTAATCTATCTTTTGATCCTTTTCCACCTCTAACCCAAGCCATATTTTTATCAAGATCTAACTGATTAACTTTCATATTCACAAGCTCAGAAACCCTTATTCCAGAGGCATATAACATCTTTATCATAAGTCTGCTCTTTTCTGAACCAGCATATTTAATTAAGTGTTTAACTTCATTCTTTGAAAGAACTACTGGCAATTTTCTTGCTATTTTCGGCGTTTTTATACCAATAAATCCTTTTCCAAGAACCTCATTATAATAAAACAATAAAGAAGCTCTTGCAAGATTAACGCTTCTTGCAGATAATTTTTTATCCGAAATCAGATAACCTAAGAAAGACTTAACATCTTCAACACCTACAATCTCAGAATTCTTCTTTACATAATAGATAAAATCTTTATTATACTTCAAATAAGCTTTCAAAGTTTTAGGGCTATAACCCCTTAATTTTATCTCATTCTCTAGTTTTTCAAGCATCACAATCAAACCCCAAGCTAAAAAACTTCGCTTAATGTATATTATACGAATAGATATATTTAAATCTTTCGCCTCCACGTCGAGAAACAACTAAACTAACAACATTCACATAAAAAAGGTAGGCTTTTTGAACAAAATAAACGATTTAAGAAATCTAACAAAATGTATTATTTAAAGAGAAACTATTATTTTGCAATATAATGCTTTCTTTTGATAAAATGCTTCAAACCATAAAAATAATTGCTAAATTGCCTGTAAAGAACTTTTAATTCTTTTCTACCTTCAGAAGTTAATTCATAATTCTTCTTTCTACCAAAACACTTATAGCCAACAAACTTCTTGTTTCTTAACTTTTTCAAAGCAGGATATATTGTGCCAGGGGTAAGAACAGACCCTTTTCTTCTGCCAATCTTCTTTGCCAGATCATCACCACAAAGACTTTTCAGACTGATTTCATGAAGTATTAAAAAACTTAGAAACCCTTTAAGCTTCAAATAATCAGATTCTTTCTTTTTAGATTTTTTTGTTTTGCAAGTTTTCATAAATAAACCACCAATACATACATATACACACATACAAGTTTATAAACTTATTGGTTATAAAATATATAGGTCCAACTATATATAGTACAACCAATAAATATCCAAAAAAAGGTATTTGAAAACTTTTTGTTTTTGCCTAAAACTTTTAGAAAAAGTTTATTGAAAAATTAATTCAAATTTTTACAAACAGACACATCAATTTTCAAAAAGTTTTTACGCGCCTGAAGATCTTTAAATGTATACTCTAAAGAAATAAAAACCATATTATCGACGAGCTGTTTAACAATAGGAATGCCTTTAGATATCATTCTTTGAAGCATTGATTCGCACATTTCAATAGTTAAACCACATTTCCTGGCAAAGTTAGTTATTGAAATACGATCCTCAACAGTATAAAGATTAAGAAAAAATTCTTGTTCAATTTTGGAAAGATTAACTTCTGAAAAATTGTAATTTGAAGGATTCAACAGCAACTGGAGTTCATCAATTTTATCAGCCAACTTTTCTATTTTCACATCAAGTTCTGCAATTGACTCATAATTAGTCTGTATTTCGTTTGTATTCTGATTAATAGTATCAAGATGCATATCTAACTCGTCTTTAGAAGACCTAAAAGCTCCTTTAAGATTATGTTTTAGAGTTGCCAAATCATCAGATAAAGAATATATCTTTGTTGTCAATATTTTAAATTTACTGCTAAAAATAGTTGATCACCCCAAACTAAAATATTTCTAAAATGTTTTTAAATATTATTATACAATGAATTCATATATTGCAGTATTCAAATATAAATATGGAGAAGTATTCCTGAAAAAAATTTAAAAATAGAGGAAAAATTCTTGAGTTAATGGCACAAAAAGATTTGGCAATATTCCTCTCAAAACTAGAACTATTTCAAACGCCAGAAATTAAATCAGAACAATATCCTACAGACTCAGAAATAGCTGCAGAAATGTTGTGGTTTGCCTATATGAATGAAGATATTGAAGAACAAACAATTGCAGATTTAGGTGCAGGAACAGGCATTCTTGGAATAGGATGCTTATTATTAGGAGCTAAAAAAGTTTTCTTTGTTGAAAAAGACAAAAAAGCAATAAATATACTTAATAAAAACACACAAAAATTTGACAAAAAAACCTATGAAATAATAAATAAAGATGTCCTCGACTTTAAAAAAAAAGTTGATTTAGTAGTTCAAAACCCTCCTTTTGGAACTAAAGAAAAACATGTTGACAAAAAATTTCTGGAGAAAGCAACAAAAATAACAAAAAAAATTTATACATTTCACAAAGTAGAAACAAAAAGATTTATAGAAAAAACTTTTGAACAATTAAAATTCAAGATGACGCATTATTTTGAGTTCGATTTTCCAATAAAAAAAACAATGAAACATCATAAAAAGAAAGTCGAAAGAATAAAAGTTGGCTGTTGGCGTATTGTAAAACATTAAATTTATAAAGAATCTATTTTTTACAAAAACAATGGAACTTAAATATATAGAGAACACAAAATACAAAATCGTTGTTGACATAAAAGGTGCAAACCACACTTTGGCTAATTCTTTGAAGGATGAACTTTGGAATGATAAAGATATAAAAATATCTGCTTACAATGTTGAACATCCATTAATTAACGTACCAAGGTTAATAGTTGAAACATCTGCAGGCAAGAAAGATGCAAAAAAAGCAATACTTACAGCAATTGAACGTATAAAAAAGAGAAACTCAGCATTAATCACTAAGTTTAAGAAAGCTTAGCTTAATTCTTTAATGAACCACCAACTACAATACCTGCACTAATCAAAACTAAATTCTTTATTATATATTGACCTTCCATAGATAATACAAAAGGAAAATCCACAAAAACAATATGTGGAAGTATTATTAAAGGTAAAAATGTACCCACCATCTGAGTGAATAATAAAAATAAACCAATTCTTATTAAAGGTCTAAACAATAAACAAACACCAATTGCTACTTCCCACAAACCAAGAAAAGGAACAAAGAACTCTGGAGAAAACCAATAAATAGTGTTCGCAGCCAGTTCAGCAGCAGGACTAAGACCTAAAGGTTTTAGAATACCAAACCAAATAAATATTATTCCAAGAGATATTCTTAACAAAAAAAAACCATAACTCCTCATCCAAGAAACAATTAAAGAATCAATTTTTTCAAATAGACTCTTAAAAGACATATTTTTACTTTGAATAATAGTATTTAAAAAATTTTCGAATAACAAATATTAATACAGCAAAATTTAAAAAAAGAAGAAACTATTAATTCTTATATGAATGAACAAGATAAAATATTGCTTTTAAATCTGGTTCGCAAAACAATAGATTCATCTTTTAAACGAAAAGAACCTGATATAAACGATGTTCTGCATCTAAAAAAAGAGAGGGGTGTTTTTGTAACTCTTCATAAATTAGACCAATTAAGAGGCTGTATCGGCTTCCCTGAACCAATAATGCCATTGTATAAAGCAGTAATAGAAGCTACAAAAGGAGCTGCTTTTAACGATTCGAGATTTCCAGTTGTAAGCCCTGATGAATTAAGAGATATAAAAATAGAGATTTCTGTTCTAACAAAGCCTGAACTAATTAAGGTTGATAAACCAATAGATTACTACAAAAACATCTACATAGGTTTAGATGGTTTGATAATAAGAACTACTACAAATTCGGGCTTATTATTGCCTCAGGTAGCTTCTGAAAACAACTTCACAGTAAATCAGTTCCTGAATGCACTTTGCCAAAAAGCAAATCTTTCATTCACAGCATGGCAGAATCTCAACAACCAGATATTCAAGTTTCAGGCAGAGATATTTTCTGAGTAAGTAGAGTAGAAAGTCTTTTATATTAAGAAGCAATACTTGAAAAGTCTAAAAAACAACAAGAAAAGTGACAAAAAAGTTTTGGTTTAAACAAAAAAAGTATGGCTATGGAGCAACTCCTATTACTTGGGAAGGATGGCTTGTTACAGCGGGATTTATAGTTGTTGTTTTCTGGCAAGCAATTAAAGTTGAAAAAAATCCGTTTCAATTCGTAATTAATATTATCGGATTAATAATCATTTTAACTTTTATAATAAAAATAAAAACTAAAGACAAACTAAAGAAACGATGAAAATGAACTTCACAAAAAAACTGAAAACGCTGAATAAAAAAATTAATTCTGAAATAAAAAAGTTTTTTCTTGAGAAGAAAAAAGAACATGAGTCAACAAAAAAATATTTTTCTATTCTTGAAGAGTTTGTTTTAAATGGAGGAAAAAGATTAAGACCATCGGCATTGATAATGGCTTATAAAGGCTGTGGAGGAGGAAAAAATGTTATTAGAGAATCGTTGTCCGTCGAGTTTTTTCACAACTCCACATTAATTGAAGATGACGTGATGGATGAAGATGAATTAAGAAGGAAAAAACCAACTGTTTACAAAGTTTTTAAGAATGAACATTTAAAATCAAACAAGGAAAAAAAATATGATGGCTCATTATTCAACAAAGAATCTAATAGATTGGCTGTTTCAAAAGCTATATTAATGGGCAACATATTATATAGCTATGGAGAAAAATGTCTCAGTAGTTCAAAAATTGATGCAAAAGCAATCAAAAAAGCTATAAACATCTATAGTGAAGCGTTCATAAAAGTCAATGAAGGTCAATTATTAGATTTGTCTTTTGAGAGTAAAACTAATGTTTCTGAAAAAGAATACCTTGAGATGGCTAAGAAAAAATCTGCTTGGCTGGTGATGGCATCTATTAGAATTGGTGCTGAATTAGCAGGTGCTAAACAAAACCAGATAAAAGCATTATCAAAGTATGCATTAAACACAACTCTTGCATTCCAAATACAAGACGATTTAATGGATATAAGCTCTGAAATGAACAAAGGGCATGGTATTGGCTCAGATATAAAAAAAGGCAAAAAAACACTACTTGTTGTAAAAACTTTAGAGTTATGCAAAAGCAGAGATAAAAAAAGTTTGTTGAAAGCTCTTGGTTCAAACAACGATAGAAAAGCAAAAAAAGCCATAAAACTGCTTCATGATTATGGATCAGTTGATTACTGTAAAACCTTGGCTAAGAAAAAAGTTTCTGCTGGAAAGAATTGGTTAAGAAAAGCTAAACTTGCAAATGAAGCTGAAGAATTCTTTTTAGAACTGGCTGATTTTGTGATTGAAAGAAAGATATAAATTAATATTTAAACCTCTTCTCATAATCTTTATTATTAAGTCATTCTAGAATTACATTTTTAGTTTTCAACAAGATAGATTATTTGATATAACAAAGAAATATTTAACAAATAAACATATAACAAAGAAATATATAAATTTTTGATTAAACTTATTTCCCAAATCTTCTCTCTCTTTGCTGAAACTCTTCAATAACTTTTATGAAATCTTCTTTTTCAATCTCTGGCCAGCATTTTTCTAAGAAAAACCATTCTGAATAATTAGACTGCCATATTAAGAAGTTTGAAGTTCTGTTATCTCCACCAGTTCTTATTATTAAATCTGGCTCAGAAGGAGTGTATAAATAGTTTTGAAATATGCTTTCATTCACATCTTTTGGTTCAAGTATTCCATTTTTAACATCTTTGCTTAATCTCATAACTGCATCAACAACTTCTTCTCTACCACCATAAGCAATTGCAAAATTAACAACATAACTATTATTCTTTTCTGTTTTCTTCATTATCTTATGAAATAATTCTTGTAAATCTTTCGGCAATAAGTGTATTCTGCCCAGTATGTTAATTTTTACACTATCTTCCATAATTCTTTTGTCATGGTATAATCTCTCAAATTCTTTTTTGAACAATTCCATCAAATAATAAAATTCTTTTTTAGGTCTATTTAGGTTTTGAACAGAGAAAGAATAAAGAGTTAACTCTTTAACACCAATATCTTTTGACCATTTTAATAGCTCTTCAACTTTTTTTGCACCCCATTCATGACCTTTCCAGGGCTTTAACATTAGTTTTTTAGCAAAACGCCTGTTCCCATCAAGAATCACACCTATATGCTTTGGAACTTTATTGTCTGATGCTTTCATAGCACTTTTAAAAAATAAAGTAATATTTAAATATTTCTTTAAAAACAAAATATTTATGGATGAAGAAAACCCTGAGGAAGATAGACAAAGCCCTTTAATATATATTATCGCTGTTTTCCTAATATTATTGCTTTTATTAATGGTTTTTCCTCATTATGGTGTTAAACTTGACCCTAGACCAATAATAATTCCTGAATTAAAAGATGTCTTGCTATTTGATATTGACTTGTCAAATGAAACAAAGACATTAAAGAGCAGAAAAGACTTTTTAGACTTTGTTAATCCTAGAGATCCAATAGTTAAAAATACTGCGAATAAGATAGTAACTATTGCTTGTGGTGGAGAAAAAGTTTGCCATGCAAAAGCCATATACTATTTTGTTAGAGATAACTTTGACTATGTTGCAGACCCTGTGAATTTTGAATATGTTGAAAAACCACAAGATTTTATGATAAGTGGTGGTGGAGATTGCGAGTCAGGAACATTATTGATGGCCAATTTGATGGAATCAGTAGGAATAAACAGCCAATTAGTTTTTATTCCTGGACATGCTTTTTTGAGGATTAAACTTGTTGAAGCATTGGATAAATATAAAAGAGAAGGATGGATTTATCTTGATTGGACATGCAAAGATTGTGATTTTGGAGAAATACCTATTTCTAATACTAAAGCTTATAAAAGTTTTTTAGAAATTTAATGACATTCAGAACATATAGACGACTCGTTTAATTTATAAGACCAATTACTACAGGATTCACAAACACCTTCTTTGAAAGGTTCTTGCTTTATTACAGGTTTTGAATCTAATTCTCTCAAATCCATATGTTCAATCATTAAATCAAATAATTGAGGCTCTATCCTAAGAACATCTTTAAGCGTAACTAAACCAACAATCTTGCCTTTTTTTGCAACAGGAAGTCTTCTAACTTCATTTATTTTCATTTCCATTATTGCATCATATATGTCTTGTTCAGGACTTATAGTGAAAAGATTTCTCTCCATTATATCTGAAGCTAAAGTCTGTCCAGGATCTAAACGAAGGGCCAGTACTTTAATGACAAAATCTTTCTCTGTCAATATACCTATTACTTCTTCAGACTCTTTTATTAATAAGCTACCAACACCATATTTTTTCATTACAACTGCACATTCAGATATAGAAAGATCATGTTGAACTGCAACTGGCTTATTAGTCATTGCATCAAAGACTTTAATTCCTGTTTTCATAATTATCCCCCAAAAAAATTAATTATTATAATTCAAAAAAAGACCGATTTAAAAACTTTTCTAATAATTTATTAAAACTTCAACATCACGACCAAAAATATTCTTTAAATCTTCAAAAATTGGCTCTTTGATAAAAGCTTTTGCAGGTATTTCAACAGCTGTAAGTACTTTTTCCAGCTCTTCAAGAGAAGACTCTGTTATCCTGCCTAAAGAACCATCAGAATTTATATCTGCTTTTGAGATATCTTTCTCATCACTATCAATATCATGTATTATAAACGCTTTTTTCTCTATTAAAATTACTTCTCCATATTTCTTTCCATGCTTAACCCTTATCTTTGTTTTTTCTAATTCTCTTCCTCTTTTTCTCTGTATATATTCAACTAGAAATTTTATTAATTTCATTGCTTGTTTATTGAGTTTTGAAACATCATGTTTTAACAGTTTCTTAGCATCGTAAGCTTTCTTATTTTTAATTATTTGTTTAAGAATTCTCAAGTATTTCTCAGGGATTAAACCTTTGTGTATAACTTCTGATTCAAAGATTTTTATTATTTCGTTGTCTTTAACTTTCTCAACACCTTCCAATCTTAAGATATCTCTTATGATGGTTACAACACTTTCATAACTATGAACAACTGTTTCTTCTTCTTTGACTTTTTCTATCTGTTTGAATAGTTTGTTTAGTCTTTTTAGGAATTTTTCTGAATCTGACAACAGAGAATCTATCTCTGCTCCTGAAACAGATTTTTTAGATCCATGCTCCACATCCTTTCTAAGCTTTATTATCTTATTAAGAGTGTCAACATATTTTTTTTCCAACAAATTCTCTTTTTTAACAAAAACATCCATTAAAACCTCAGGTGTTTCTTTTGGAGTTGGAGGCGGAATGCCAAAGAGCATTAAAGCAGCCTGAGAAGGAGTAAGTGTTGCATAAAATAAGTCTTCCATGGCAATATCCTTAAGCTTCAGTTTTATTCTATTAATCATTTGATCTCCTGTAGATT
This sequence comes from Candidatus Woesearchaeota archaeon, assembly GCA_002686295.1. GTDB lineage: Archaea > Nanobdellota > Nanobdellia > Woesearchaeales. The sequence goes on along the minus strand of NZBB01000011.1, from coordinate 5,000 downwards.
TGAACATGTCTATAGCTTCCGGACTAGGCTTTACTCGCCCCATATGAAGTAATTGTTTCCAAGGCATGAAAATTCCTCTGTCATAGAATGGTACACCATCTCTCAAAAACGTGAATATTATAGGATTTGCCTCTTTGATATTATCCCAGAAATCAGTTAAAATATAAACCTGAATGTTTAATTTATTTTCAATACCAGTCATTTTGCCGGCATCTAAGCCCATTCCTATTATTATAGCTCTAAGCTTATCTTTTAACTCCACCCTAGTCATCTTCTTTACATCAGTGTCATCGATAACTATGAATACATCTATATCCGATTCAGGAGTTGCTCTTCCCTGAACTAAAGAACCAGCCAACACATAAGAAACAATGTACTTCTCAAATTTTTTTAGAACCATCTCTTTATGAATCTCTGAAATTTTAATGGCTGCAAGCATTCCTTTATCGTAGATGTGAGCAGATAAAGCTATCATCTGCAAAAATTCATACTTTGCATCATAGCAAGATTGCCAAAGCTCAGTCATAATAATTGTTTGAGTCTGAATATTTTTATCAATCTCTTCACCCATCTTAGAAATAATCGATGAAAGCTTGTCTTTCAATTCTTTCTTAGACATCTTTTTACTTTCACTATCATCAATTAACACAAGAACATTTATTTTTTCTTTATCTTTTTCATCCTTTGATGGAGGCAACAAAGCTATTCCAACAACATAATTCTCGAACTTGCTAAGAACTTTTTTCTTGAACTTTTCTAGCTTTATTTTCATAGAAGAGAGTTTTTTCTTAACATCTTTAGGAACATCTTTTGGCAGTTTATCAAGAGCGGATTTAGACAATGTTTTTCACCTCGTAGTTCAATATTAAAAAGTAATATATAAAATTTGTGATTAAAGATTAAATGCTTTTTGCCAGAAAAACGAAAGTTTTATTAAATAAAAAAGTTAGAAACACTATAATATTAAACATTATAAGATTATGAGGTATAAATAAAAAAATGACTGAAAATATTCCAAGACCAAATTTAGAAGAAATAGCCAAGAAAACAGCCAATATGGAAAAGAATCATAAGATAGATCAGATAATGCCTTCTGTTATGGATTCATTCTTGAATGCAGAGGGGGTTAAACATGAGATTGATGGGGTTACACATTATAAAACAGATTTCTCTGAAAAAGAAGCAGAAAAACTCGCAGATAATGTTTATGATTCTTTAATTCATCACTCGTTTCAGAGAGTTTATGGAATGAATAATGAGAAATTTGCAGAGTTGAAGAATATAAAGGACAGTCATGGAAATTCAATGACTGATAACCATGGAACTGTACATTACAATCTTAGAAGAGATTCTCTTCGAAAAGTATTCAAAAAGAACAGAAAAAACTTACGTCATGAAATGGTTGCAAAAATATTACAAGAACCAGTGGAACATCACACAAATTATCATTTGAGCAATATAATCAAAGACTTAGATGATAAGCATGTAAAACACATAAAAGACTTTGTTGATTACAATGTAAAAGAGCATAAATTATCCAAAAATGAATATAATGTTTCAGAAGCAATAACACTAAAAGAAGTTCTGCCGTCATTTACAAAAATAGCAGAACAGCATTATAAACATTTTAAAGCACCAGAAAAAGAATAATTTCTTTTTTTTACTTATATTTTTTTACTTATATACTTTTATATTAAAGGAACTATATAGTGAATTTTATCTTCCTGATATTCATCTATTGATTTAATTTTTATCATGTCATCCCACGATTCTGGAATTGACATTTCCAGAACATAGAAAATTAAATCTTTTTCATTATATGTTTGTTCTTCAGTTAGTGTAAAATTAAGGATTGCTCCGCCGGACATCCATGAAGACATACTTTTTTCTTCCAATTCTAAAGTCTCTGTATCTCCTGTCAAACCGCAGTAGCCCGAGCATTCACCCCATTCATTAAAATCTCCAAAAGTACATGTGCTTTCACAGATATTTTTTGTATCCGATGGTATTGAAATATTTCCTTCGTATATCAAATGTGCCTCAACATCATAAGTTCCAGGCACAAATTCCATAATATTATTTTGCTCCGGCAATGTTAGATCTGTTTGCTGTTCTAAAGCTGACAGGTATTCCTGTCTTAAAGAATCATTTATCATTCCTTCATCATAAAGTGTTTCAATGTTTTCTCTCTGAGAATCCTGATTCATTGCTAAAGAGCCGTTTTCTGGTCTGAATAATAAAAACCCAACTAAAGGAACATCTCCTTCAAATGAAGAATTCTTTTGCCTTTCAAGGTTGAATATTACTTTCTCTGTCAGATTTAATTCTGTAGCTTCTGTTTCGTACATTATGATTGCCTCTTCTCCTGCTCCTTCTATGTTTTCAATGTTTTCGCTTGTTCTTTTCAATATATTTATTTTTTTCTCAGCAACAGGCCACAATTCAAAAGTGAAGAATTCATCATTTCCCTGTTCCCAGTTATTATAATCTAAATAATCTCCTAAATAACCCATTTTTTCAAATAATATTTTTCCTCCAAACTGACAGAAAGGCATCTTTCCTTCAAACACTGCTTTATCACTCTTCATAATAGTGTTTCCAAGTTCAAATACAAAACCACAATAATAAGATATACTTACACCTTCTAAAGATTCGCCTGTATGCCTGTCTCTCGTCTCTATAATAATGGTTTTATTAACTAACTGAGTTGCTGAATCAAGAGAAGTTAGGAAAGGCCTTGTTATCTGTATTGGAGCAAGACCTTTATCAACTGCTCTGTTTTGTCTGATATTCGCTTCAACTGCAAAAGAAAACTCAAATCCATCACCACTGAAAGCATTTTCCTGGTTGATAGTAAATAATAAAGGATAACTTAAATCGTACTTAAACCTATAATCATTAACTAAGAAGTTAAGCGTTTGTAACATAAAATTATCTCCTATATCCGCACTTGTTGGCTGTATAATTTCTGAATCACCTATCTTCAAATATATGGGTAGATAAGTATAAATTGTTTCCATTGAAAGATGAGGATAATAGTCTGAGGAGTTTGATATTAAAATGTCAAAAAGACTCCAGAATCCGTCTTCATATATACCGTATTCTTTTGTTAGGTTTGCAAATATTGGATTGTAATTATTAACGTTTTGAAATTGTATAAAACTATTGTAAGGTAGAACATCATAATTTAACAAGTCTTCAACTTCTGTTCTCATCCAGAATTCTTTTCCTCCACCTTTAATAGTCATTCTTGAGGTTGGAGGCAGTTTAGAACTGTCAATATCTGAGAATGCAGTTATCAGATTCAGAGTTATTTTTTCTAAGAAGGCCTGTTCTCTTTCCGCTTCAATCATTTCATCTGCTAATTCATAAACTTCTTTCAAGTTTACATCCCATTCAGCAGAGAATTCTGATAGTGAAGCTTTGTTGTCAGTTGAGAAATCTGTGAGTTCTAAAGGATAATTCAAGTAAAAACTTATCTCTCCATCTCCTATAATTGCATCAACTTCTGGATCGTCTTCCTCTTTTACCAATACTTGATTCTCAAAATGTCTGAAGTAATTAGTACAATAATTTAGATTTTCTTCTATGTAACGAGACATCTGCTCTTCTATAGAATTATGACCTACTGATTCTGTAACTGTACAAGGTCTTCCTGGTTTACATAGAGGCGGTTTGTTTGAAGACAGACAACCAATGAATGACTGATCGCATTCTTTCAAATAGTTCCAATAAGGAATTTTTAATGGTGCAAAAACCAGTACATCAGAGTCTGTAGGTATTGGAGATGCTGTTAATCCCTCCATGTAAATGTTTCCTCCTGTAATACCCACTTTCTCTATTGCTTCTCTTGAAACGCTTGACAAACAAGTAGTTACAAAGTTATAAATCTGTTTTTCATTCGAAGATTCTAAAATTAGTTTGTCTATTGGAGGTTTGTCACTCTGCAAACGCATCTTCACACCAATCAATATTCCTGAAAGTATTAATAAAACTAAACCCAAAACTACGAAAAGCGTTATTTGACCTCTTTTATCTGACTTCAATTTTAAACCTCTTTTTTTATATATTCGCGTTCCAACCAGCATCATCACCTGACACTGTATAGCCGTTTTCTGTTACTATGGCTGGAGCGCCTGTTCTATAAGTATCCTCTTTTACAGCTCTGCAAAAAGTTTTTTTTGCCTGACCAAAACCAAGGTTTGGAGGGAATAGTTCATCAAACTCAAGACACATTTCCTCATAGTCTTTACTACTAACCCATGCTCTTGCAAAATTATCATTATCTCCTGCAACCAAAGTTATCTTTGAATTAAAAACATAAACTTTTTCACCATTTTCTTTCTTCATATAAACATTATAAGTTACATCTTCCTGAAGACCACCGATTAAATAAACTATTGAATATAAGCTTCCAGAGTCATTATAGAATATTTTCTCTCCTCCAAACGTCAAAACTACGGGGCATGAATTTCCTTCACAGTCATGAACAACTCCTGCGTGAGCACCTGCTCCTCCAAACCAAATGTTTGAGTCAGGATAGCAAAGATTGTTTTTCAATGCATCAGAATTCAAGTTACTATCAAGCCAACTCTGAAGTTGACCAAGAGCAGTATGTGGTGCAAATGATCTCAAAGTCAAATAGTTCTTTATAACATATTCATAAAAAAACCTTGAAGCTATATCAACACCTGCATTTATTCTTTCTTCTTTTGCTTTTTTTATCGCAATTGTTCTTCGTTCCTCTATTTTTATATAATCAACGCTTTCTTCACCCTCCTTTTCTATTTCTTCAACATCCATATTTTGATCTTCTAAAGTTTTTTTAGTTTCTTGAACAAGATCATAATCTTTTTGACTCTTACTAAATTTCTGTTTCTTAAAATCATCGATAACTTCATTTTCGGCTTTGGCTAATTTTTCTTCGGCTTTGGCTAATTTTTCTTCGGCTTCGGTTGCTTCTTCGGCTTCGGCTAATTTTTCTTTGGCTTCGGCTAATT
>NZBB01000010.1 GCA_002686295.1 Candidatus Woesearchaeota archaeon | reverse complement strand
TCAAATAAAACAAGCTACTAGTTTGAATGATATTATTGATACATTAGGATATATTGAAGGTTTAGACAGTAGTGCTGGGTTTTTAACCGAGAATGATTTAAAACGTATATTAAATGAAGTTTTAAATTATAAAGGCGATATATTAGCATTTGAAGGACAATTAATTACTTTAAAAATTCCAGAAACTTATGGTTTAAGACAAAAAGTTATTGAATTACACCAAAAAAATCAAAATGCTGTATTAAAATCCGATTCAAAAACAAAGATAGCAACAAAAATTGATGAAATTAACAATATTTTGGCTAAATTAAAACGTAATAATCCAAACTCAAAAGAATTTAAAGAGTTGGATAAATTTGTTTCAAATTTAAAAACTTGGGAAGAATTAAATGTCATTACCCTAGATGAATATGGACTCCCTATTGAAATAGAAAATACACCAATGATCAAAGATGGGGAATTATATTTTTATGCTGGTGGAAGGGGTAATATGGAGATGTTTGTAGATGAGAACGGAAAAATATTTATCTCAAAGCCATATAGTAAGAGAGCATATCTAAACGAGCTATTTGGCACATCTTTTATGAAAAAAATGGGATTTAATTCTCCTTTAATTAAAAAAAGTGAATATGACGGTACGGAATATATTTTAAGCGAATACATTGTTGATTCAAGAATCATTAATGATGAAGACCTAAAAATCTTTCAGCAGGATTTTAGAGATTCCTTGGTTCCATTCTTACTTTCAAATGTAATTTCTAAGAATGACAATGATGTTATAACCAATATTGATTTAGGCAGTAGAAATTTACTGGCAAGCAATAACGAATTATTTTTTATTGACTTTGCTGGCGGACAACCTATGAGTTTATTTGATTGGGCAACTAGATTTGCTTATTTTGGTATGGTAGATGTTTCAAAGGGAGTAGAACAATTTGATGAACAATTGAAAGACTTAGATAAATTTGAAAAGAATCTTGAAACCTTTGTAGAAGATCAATTTGGAGATGAGCTAACTAATGAAGAAAAAATTAATTTTATTAGTGCTAAAAGACAAACTATAGAAAATATGAGAGATTATCTTGCTGGGATTGTTGATAAAGTAAGAGTGCCAGAAAAACTTGAAAATATTAACCAAATTAAGAGATATTTATCAGAAGATACAATTAATTTAATCAACGCAGACCAAAGATTTACTGATGATATGTTACTGTCAATTTTTTCAATTGATGAGTTTAATAATATGGAACCTCTAAAAAAGAGGGAGTATGTCATTGAATTTCAATATAATTTATACACTTTAACTGTACCGCTTGGAAATTTTGCTGGAAATTTAAATGAAGGTACTGAACGGCTGGGAAATTGGGCTAAGGTAAATTTTGGAATTGAAAATTCAAATGACTTCCATCCTTTGCTAATCAATAGAGAATTATCTGGTCGAGAAGAATCATTATTAGATTTATATCAACAAAAAATGTCTGAGGGGCAACACGTATATTCATTGCAGGAAATAAGTGAAGGTTTGCATGAAATTGGAAAAGAGAAATTAGTTGTTGAACAGAAAGAAGAACAAATAGAACCAACAACAGATACAGTCACAGAACCACCAGCAATAAGCTTCTTCGGAGAAGGAATAGTAAAAATAGATGATTTCAGAGTAAATATGGGAAATACTGTAAGGCTGACTGACAGGATTAACAAAGAATTCAAGGGCATGCTTGCAGGAACTTTCAAGTTGCGGATAGGAACTGAATATTATGACATAAAGATAGAGACCACAGACACAGATTCAATTGACACTACATCAGCAAATTATAAAATTGACAAGGAAAGCAAAAAAATAACCATATTCACATCAATTCCTTCTGATGCAGTTAATTTAATTAAAAATGATGTTGTATTCCAGGATAATAGTCTTTCGTTTTGGCAGAAAATCACTTCTTTCTTAAGAATAACAAACAAAGATAAAATAATAGAAAATAAAGCCCGGGATTTAATACAAAAAACATACGCAGCCCATGAGCTTGGAGCAGCATTCTATACAATTACTTATGATGAAGATATAAATTTTGAATCCAATAAAGCCCATACTTTCGGAGCTCTTACTGCAAGGGAGTTTTCTAAGGATGTCAGAATTAGTGCAGAAACTAAAGCAAAATTGCAGACATATATCGAGCAGACAACAGAAAAACAAAAAGAAATAAATAAATACAAAGAAATTGCCTTATCAAGCGATAATTCTGGCACAATTAGAGGTGCTGTTTCTGCTCTCCAAAAATTAAATGCAAAAATTGAACTTAAAGAAATTGCTCTAAAAAGCAATAATATATGGGCAATTTCAGAAGCTATTTACAGACTTTATTCCAATACAGGAAGTTGGGAGGTATTAGATGAAATCAAATTATCTCAACCTGTAAAGGATCGACTAAAGGAAATTGCATCAAATAACGATGATAGCAATGCTAGAATTAGTGCTCTTGATGCTCTTAAGACATTAAAGGCAAACTCTGAACTAAAAGAAATTGCCCTAAATAGCAATGATAAGTGGGAAATTGAGAGAGTTATTGACCATCTTGCACATGAAAATTCTGTATTGGAGGAAATTATTTTGGAAAGCGAGAATATGCAAGCAATTCAGAGGGCTACATTTTGGCTAAAAAATAATGAGGATAGTTATGATCGCAAATCCAAATTTAAAAAAATTGCTTCTTCGAAACCTGTAAAAAACAAGATTAAAAACTTTGCGTTAAAAAGTAATGATATAGGCACAATAAGTGACGCTATGATAACTCTTGATAGATTAAACGCAAAACCCGAATTAGAAGAGATCATATCATCCCAACCTCTTAAAGATTGGGTAAAGAATTTTATTCAAACAAGTGATAATGAATACGAAATTAGAGATTCTGTAAGAATTCTTGAAAGATTAAATGCTGTATCTGAACTAAAAGAAATAGCTTTAAAAACTGAAAATATAGATGCCATTATAAGTGCTACTGATACTCTTAGAAATTTAAACGCAATACAGGAATTATACGAAATTGCATTATCTGAATCTGCAAACGATAATTCTAGAACTAGTTCAATAGGTAAATTAATTACTATTAATGAAAAAAAACCTGATGAATCTATTACTGAATTCTTAAATACTGGTGCAATAAAAATATTTAAAGAAATTGCCACAAAAAGCGATAATTCAGATGCGATTAGCAGTGCTATTAGCACTCTTTTATTTTTAAACAAAGAATCTGAACTAATAGAAATTGCCTCATTTAGCAATAATAGAAAAGCAATTCATGAGATTGTTGGTAGACTTCAAGATAAAAAAGCATATTCTGTACTAAAAGAAATTGCCATACAAAGCGATAATTCAGTTGCGATTGGCAGTGCTATTAGTATTCTTAGGAATAATAATGCAAAACTAGAATTATTGGACATTGTATTAAAAAGTGAGAATAGGGAAGCAATTAGTAATGCTATTGAAGCTCTAAGAGTTTTTAGCAGAATATCTGAGCTAAAAGAAAATCCATCAATTCAATCTTTTAAAGAAAAACTAAAAAACTTTGCATTATCTGGTGGATATTCAAGTGCAGTTGAAAGTGCTACTAAAATTCTTGGAGAATTAGATGCAAAATCTGAATTATTGGATATTGCCTTGATTAGTGAAGAACATAAAGTATTTGATTATGTTTTTGATCAATTTAAAATTTTGTATACACAATCTGAATTAGAAGAAAATTCTTTATTTCAACCTATTAAAATTAAACTAAAAAACATTGTTTTATCAAATAAAGAAAATTACCCAATCGAAAAAACTATTAATTATCTTTTTGAATTAAACGCTAAATCCCAATTAAAAGAAATTGGCTTATCTGAATCTACAGATGCTTTTTCAAGAGCACGATCAATAAGACGTTTGGAAAGTCTTAATGAAAATAATCCTGACCAGGCTATTACAAACTTCATAAATACTGATGCAAAGAACATATTAAAAGAAATTGCTTTAAATAGTGATAATTCAAATGCAATGCAAGAAGCTGTTAAAGCTCTTGAAGATTTAATAGCTGTAAACGAATTAATAGATATTGCAAAAACGAGTAAAAATGAATATTCCAGAATCTATGCAATTTATTCTCTTTTCTCCCTTACTAAAGAACAAAATCCGGAATACAGTATAGCTGAAGCTGATTCAGCTGGGAAAAAGATTATTTTCGATTTTTTGGATAATGAAGGAAAGAATTTTTTAAGACAAGTAGTATCAACAACAGAAAACATAGATAATCTTGAAGAAGCAATGGATCTAATGGAGGATTTAGGTGATGTTGATGGTATATTCTCTGGATTTTATGAGAATCCTAATATAGAGATAAGACAAGGGATAGCTCAGTATATGTCAAAAATCAACCCGAAACAAAGTGACCTATATTTTTCATTAGTTCATATTGAACCAAAAAATACAGGTACTGCTTCATTAATGTTTAATAATGATGCAGGCATAGTACCTACTAATTATTTAGCTGAAATATATTCTGAAAGTAATTTAGAAGAGTGGAAAAAATTATATAATGAAATCGTACAGAAGAAAACAAAATTAGACGCATCAAATAAACTTCATCAGGAATTAATGTATACAAAATTCAGAGATGATATTGATTGCTGTTTTTCAAATAGTCAAAAATATACTTATGAAACATATATCTCAGTCTTTAATCAGCCAGATGCAGATTTCAATCCAAGTTTAGAAGCTGAACAAGAGTCTGAATTGGTTTATGCAGGGTATGAAGCTTCTAGAGCATTTAAAAAAATCATAAGCATTGCAGATAAACTAAAAAAGATTGGAAAGGAAATTTTAGTTGTTCCAAATTACAGCTACGGAAGATTTGTGATTGAACCAATTGAAAAAGAGTTAGAAAAGAATGATATTAAGGTAAAACCCTCAAGAATTGGCTCGACTGAATCACATTCTGATAACTATTTAATATCAGCAGCAAATACTGACCAACTTTTTGATGATGGCACTATAGAATATTTGCTGGAAAAAAGACCTCAAATTGTGATGTTAGACGGAAGTAATAGTTATGCACGCGGCAGGGATGCTCGTTATCCTGATGCACAGAAAGGATATGTAAACTTTGCAATTTTGATGAATATCGCTATTAAGAATAGTTTAATCAAAAAAGCAAAATCACAAGTTGAAATAGATTCAATCAACCAAGAATTTGATAGTGTTAATATGTATCGCACCGAGGAACATATACAAGAGTTAGAAAATAGACACTCTAAAATGCTGGAAAAGATGGAATCAATGCTTAAAGAATCTAATTCACATGAATTCTTTGATGTTAATTATTGGAATCCTGCAAATACTGCACTATCATTAACGCAAGGATTGCACGAATCCAGAGAAGTTGTTGAGAAAGTACCCTCTGCACAAAATGATGATATTAAAGGAGCAGGTATGTTAGTAATCAATTCAGTATTTAACGATGGATATGATGATGTGTTTGTACCAGATAATATTAAACAAAAAGGAAATAATAAAGACCATGAATCTGCATATTTTGATGATACTTCGCATATTCAAAAAATAATGTTTAAGCTAGGCCCATATGGAGTTGAAATAACAGATGAAGTATTTAAAAAAATAAGAAATGAATTCCTGGAATTTCATTATGAGAATTCTCCCACTTATACTGCTATTGTAGATTCAAATCTTTTGACTTTAAAGCAGGCAACTGATATGAGAATTCACAGATTAAAAGGGAAATCTAATATCAAATCAGAAATTGAAAGGAAAATTAAAAAAAGAGGCATTGAATTGACAGATGGGCAAATTAAAACATTGGAAGATATTGTTAATGGTGAGATACATGATGTATCTGGTGTAGATGAATTTGTAGAAGAAGATATAGATGCGCCTTTATTAGAATTAAATGAAATTGAAGAATTAAAACAAAGTATTGATCTGTCCCAAACTTTTACATCTGAAGAAAATAATAGAATAAAGGAAGCTGAAAACCTCCTATCAAGAGAGCTTTCATCAACCCAAAAACAGGCAATTATTGATGCGCATAACATTGGAGAAGGCGAGTTAGGAACAGATGGCGGTCCTGCTAGAGTTGGATTCTATACAGAAGAGCAGATAGCAAGAAAAACAGAGGTTCTAAACAATGCAGGATTTACAAGAGGAGACAATGGCGAGATAAGAAAACTTATGGAAGCAGGTATCGTTGGAGTGGAAGATGCTTCTGAAAATGTTGAAAGTGAAGATAAAGAATCAATAGAAAAGATAAAAAAAGTAATCCCAATTTCTGTCTCAAATCAAGATGCTGCAGTTCTTAATAAATTACAATCACTGCTAGATAAATTAGAATCTACCTCGGAGCAAGATGCTAGAAATATATTGCTTAATGATATTACTGACATTGTAGATAATTTTGTTGCATCAAATCTAGATTTTAAGAAATACTTAGAAAGTATAGATTTACTTGATACTCCTAAAATTTTATTAAAATCTAGAAGTATTCTCGATTATGCAAAAACAAATCATTGGGTATATGACCGGACTGGATTTGTTATTCACGACAATAACAGAGCATTTCATTTAGCTATTGAAAAGAATATTGATATGTATCGTAATGCACATGCTGATATGTATAAATTATTACAAGATACTTATAAAGCTCCAGATGATGAATTATTGGACTCCTTTGTCGATAAGCAAATAATAAGTGGTGTATTTGCTGAGCCTGAAACTGTCAAAATATTTAAAGATAACCTGAAAGAAAATTTGCAAAAAGATTTAAAATTTATTGAGTTTTTAAATGAACAATCCAAAGATATTTCTGAAGTTATTGAAGATCTTACATCTTCATTTCTAGATGGTGAAATTAAAATTAATTCTGATTTTAATGCATATACTTATCCTATTCAGACAGCCGTTTTAAATGCTTTTTTTAATTCAAAAATCTGGAAATCGTCAAGCGGTAAAAAGGTTACACTATTTGAATACGCAACATTAATTGAATCTGCACAAACAAATTATTTTGGTAATGTACTTCATAAGAGAGTTGATGTTAAAATGCTTCCAAAAGATCAGTATATTACAGAATATGTGAAATTGTCAGGAGGTGACACACTTACTGAGCAACAAAAAGAAGATATATCAAAAAAAGCAGAAAGCACTCCTGGCGTATATTTTAGATTTCAAGAGAAAATACTGATTAGAAGTGATTTATCCTTAAATCAAATAATTCAAACCTATCTTCATGAATCAGCTCATTTTATTCAAGAAAAAATGAGGCAAGAATCAGAAATATCAGGTATAAGAAGTGAAGATTTCCGTAAATTAGCTGAAGAAGGAATGGCTGAAGATTTTTCATATCATTCTCTTTTAGAATTGTCTAATGCTTATAGGCAAGAAGATGGCAAAGATCATGGATTTGATATAGCTCGATTTAATTTAATGGGCAGTGATTACATAGTAAACATTGATAATTTCAAAAGTAATACACAGCCCTATTTTGTAGGTTCAATTTTAGTTAAATCAATCAGAGACACAGTTGGCATTTCTGAATTTCAAGATAATATTATCAATCCACTTTTAGAGGTAAGCTATTCATTAGAAGGTGAGGGAATTGGCTGGTTTAAAGTAACAGATAAAGTAATGGAACTTGCAAAAGAAAATGAGGATGCAATCAAAAAAGAGATTCCAAAACTTTTAGAAGCTTTGAATAAAGATACAACTGGGTATATAATGGATAGAATCATTCAGATTGCCAAATTATACCCTTCAAAAGAATCCATGGATGCTTTATCTGAGCTCATTTGGACGTATAAAGCTCTTGAAGCATTAGAAATTATGGATTATTATACAACCGAATCAGAGAGTGATAAGGTCATTGATAATCTAATACTATTTTTAGAAAATAGAAATCCAACTTCTGCAGTTGGAAAAAAAGCTTTATCTATATTAACCAAATATGAAAATAAAGCAGATATTATTATTTTGGGATTGGAAAAATTAACCAAAGAATGGAGTAAACCTTCTTTAAGCGACAAATCATATCAGGAAGAAGTAAAAGCTTTTGAAGAAGCAATTAATATTATTAAAAAAGCTAATACACAGCAACAAAAACAAGAACCAGCCTCAACAAGTTTCTTCGGAGAAGGAGTTTTTGCTAATGCATTCAAATCTTTTGTGGAACAAAATTCAAATAAGGCAAAGATCCTAAAGGAAGAGATATCTGAAGCATATGAATCAATAATTGATACAACATACAATGGTCAACCAGCTAGTACGTTTAAACTACAGGGATATGAAGTGATCCTAGTAGAACCTTCAAGTGATAGTATAGACATTGCAAAAGCAAATTATGAAATTGACAATAAAAATAAAAAAATTATTGTTAAGACTTCTATTCCTTCAAATGTAGTAGATTTATTGAAAAATGACAAGGCTTTCAAGAAAACATTATCAACTACTCAGGGACTTAAATCATTTTTAAGAATAATAAATAAAAATGAAATTTTAGGGCAAAATGCAAGAGAATTAATCCAAAAAACATATGTTATGCATGAACTTGGTGCAGCAATTTATACAATAGAGAACCAAGAGAATACCTTTAGGGAATCAGCTGAAGCTCATACATTTGGAGCAATGGTTGCAAATGAGAATTCTAAAAACACACCGCTAACTCTAGAGACTAAGTTAGAAATACAAAAAAGAATCAAAATAGGATATTGGAAAGAAAGAGCTGCATCAACTACAGATGGTGCTTCAGAGTGGGACTCGTTAAATGCATTATCAAAATTAGGAGCGGCAAATGAAATTCTTAATCTCGTCATCTCAAATGAATTGACTTCTGATTCATACGTTTATGCAATGAAATTTTTACAAGATTTAAATAATGAAAATCCTACTGAAAGAGTGACAGAATATCTAAATAGTATTCCAAAAAAGAAATTTAAAGAAAGAGTATTGGCGATGGATCCATCAATTGCAAATGATGAGCATACTAAGATGGTAAGTGAAGTTAGATGGCTTGAAGAGTTTGAAGCTAAAGATGAGCTAAAGGAAATTGCACTGAACACAAAAAATGAAAAGGTCAAATCTGAAGTTC
>NZBB01000009.1 GCA_002686295.1 Candidatus Woesearchaeota archaeon | reverse complement strand
AGAAGAGGCAATTAAATTCGTTCTCGACATTAAGAAAAAAATGCTCTTTGAAAATTTGCCCATTAGAAATAATCGGTATCCGATAATTTATCAAGTTAGTGATAGAATAAGACTATTTGATCTCGTAGCTCATGGTTTTACCAAGTAATTACCAATGGCTAAATAATCTAGTGTGCTTTCTTTGTATGCTCTTACTGCGTCTTTTGGGTTCATTACTATCGGTTCTTCATGCATATTAAAACTAGTGTTGATGATGCTTGGTATTCCTGTTATTTTGTGGTATTCTCGTATTATTTTGTAGAAACTTGGATTATCTGTTTTTTTTACTATTTGTGGTCTTGCTGTTCCGTCTATGTGTACTACTCCTGGGCTTTGTCGTTGCATTTTTTTTGTTGTGTTGAAACAGATGGTCATGTATTTTGCTGTGTGTTCTGCTCCTTCAGGTTTTTGTAGCATTTATGTCTTTTTTCCCATAGTGTTGCTGGGGGGAATGGCATGAATTCTGTTCTTTCTAGTTTTTTGTTTAGCCAGTCGTTTACTGTTTTGTCGTTTGTTTGGTATAATATGCTTCTGTTTCCTAGTGCTCTTGGTCCGTATTCCATTGCACCGTTGAATCTTGCTATTACTTTTCCTTTGCTTAGTAGTTTTGCAATTGTTTTTTCTATGTTCGTGTATTTTTTGTATTTTAGTCCGCTTTTTTCAAGTTCAGCAAGAATTTCATCATCGTTATATGAAGGACCAATATAAGGAGTTTTTAGATTCCCAGGTTTTGATCTTGTTGTTAATAAGCATGCGCCAAGAGCAAGTCCTCCATCGCCCATGTGAGGAAAAACATACACTGTGTCAACTTCAGGCAGTTCAAATATTAATTCATTTAATTTTACATTTGCGAATAGTCCGCCTGAAAGAACTATATTACGTAAACCAGTTTTTTGCACCCAGTACTTAACAACTCTGGTAACATGATTTTCTAGTCCTTTTTGTACCCATGCAGCAACATCTTCCCTCGAGTAATGCTTTATCATTTTTTTGATATCATTTGGCATATGACTTCCCTTGTAGTATGTAGATCCATTCTTAGTAACAAACGGGAAATTTATTTTTACATTGCTTGCAGTTCCTCTGGCAGCAAGGCCAGTTACTTTACCTTCATGTTTATGCCATTGAAATCCAAGAGCCATAGTTATCAGTCCATAGAACCAACCATGAGAATTTTTTGCATTGATTTCATGAATTCTTTTAATATTTCGATCTTTGCATACATTGATCGTGAATGAAACTCCATCTCCACAGCCATCCGCTGTAACTGCAAGAACTTGATCCTTTTCCTGTGTGTAATAAGCACCTGCTGCGTGACAAAGGTGATGATCATAAACAATTATCTTAGTGTTTTTTAGATTTTTTGGAAGGTCTCTTCTTATTACAGGTTTTATTAATGGTTTTTCCAGTATGCCAAACCAAGAATTAGGTTTTGAAGTTTGAATTTTTAATTTTCCTTGAGCAAAATCAGATAGTTTTTTTATCCATTTAGTATTTTTCTTTTTCCGAACATCATATTCAGCTTTTTGGAGATTTCTAAAAAATCTTGCAAAAATTGGAGGTGTGCAAAAACCAGAAACTGCAATAATGTCTGGTTTAGTAAAAACTTTAATACTTTCTTTTGGAAAACCACCAACTAGTTTTTTCCTAGTGATTCTTTCTTCATTGATAGCACTGACTATTTTGCTATCTTCCATTAATGCGACCCCGCAGTCATTTTGACTGTCAATAATCCCTAAAACTCTCATTGTTTGCATAGAAAATGCTTTCTTTTTATTAATATTGGGGTTTCATATCAACGGATAAATAAACGGACTTACTGGTGTGCTTTGTCCAAGAATTATTAAAAGTCCGGTTAGTACAAGCATTATTATTAGAGGTAGTAGCCACCACTTCTTGTTTTCTTTCATGAAAACCCATAAATCCTTCAATATGTTTTGATTATTCTTTTTTCTCTTTGCCATTTTCTAAACCTCCTGTAATTCAAATTTCTTGTATGTGTTTATTCTTTTCGTATGAAGCCAGTATTGTATTAATGTTTTTAATATGTTTATTGCATAACTAAATCTGTTGACATGACATTTTTCATCTCCATAATATGTTGGTATTGGCATCTCGTTTATTCTTAGTTTTGCAAGCTTAAATTGTATTAATATCTCTGTGTCAAAGTGAAAATCATTTGAACATAGATTAAAAGGAATTTTTTTTAGAGTTTTGCAATTATAAATTCTATATCCTGAATGGTACTCAGATAATTTCAAGTCTAAAACCTTATTCTCAATCCATGTTAATGCTTTGTTTCCTATGTATTTGTGTATTGGCATTCCTCCTTTTATTGGGTTGTTGGTTATTCTTGAGCCAAAAATCATGTCTGTTGTTCCTTTTTCAAATGGTTTTAATAGTTTTGGAATCATTTCAGGCGCATATTGTGCATCTCCATGCAACATTACGACTAGGTCGTAACCTTTTTTTATGCAGTAGTTATAAGCCCATTTTTGATTTCCGCCATAACCCTTGTTTTTTTTATGATGATATATTTTTAAATTTCTAAATCCTTTTAATTTCTTATAGCCAACTCCTATTAGATAAGTATTGTCTTGGCTGGCATCATCTGCTATGAGTATTTCAGAAACAGAATTCTTTATCTTTTCAGGAATTCTATCAATTACAATAGGCAAAGTCTTTGCAGCGTTGTAAGTTGGTATAAAAATAGCTATTTTCAAATCTTTAACACCCATGTTTTTTCAGTAATATTTATTAACTATTTATATATTTCCTTTGTTATGCTTTCAATAGTTATTCCAACTTTCAATGAGGCTCAGAATATTGGTTTGTTGATTCCTAAGATTCATGACGTTCTTAATAATCATTTTAAGCATGAGATTATTGTTGTTGATGACAATTCTCCTGACGGAACAGCAAAGGTTGCAAGAGGTTTATCTAAGAAGCACAATGTTAGAGTTTTGCTTAGAAAAAAGAAACGCGGGCTTTCTTCAGCAGTTATCGATGGTTTCAAGATTGCTAAGGGAAATAGTATTTGTGTAATGGATGCAGATCTTAGTCATCCACCTGATGTTCTTCAAAGCATGATTAAAGAGCTTGATAAGGCTGAATTGGTTGTTGGTAGTAGACTTGTCGATGGTGGTGGTTCTGAGCGTTGGCCTTTTNACAGAAAATTAATCTCTTTGGCTGCACAGTTATTAGCAAGACCTTTAACGCCTGTTAAGGATACAATGTCTGGTTTTTTTGCTTTTAAAAGAAAGGTGATTAAGGATGTAAAACTTTCTGCTTATGGTTATAAGATTTTGTTAGAAGTGCTTGTTATTGGTAAATACGAGAAGGTTTCTGAAGTGCCTTTCACTTTCTTAAATCGTTCTTTCGGCAAAAGCAAGATAGGAATTGCTGTGGAGATTGAATATTTAAAACAGCTAGTTCATTTGTATAAGCATAAGTTTTTCCAAAGATTTAATAAATAATTACAACTACAGATTATTTGTATGAAAAAAAAGAACTTTGCTATTAATTTTTCTTTGAAGAAAGTCAAACATAGTTATTTATTCATTTTTGTTTTAATTTCTTTAATAACTATTTTTTCTTATTATGTTCTTATAAAAAACTCTTTTGTGGATGAGACAATGCTTTATTCATGGAATTGGATTGTTAATTATCTTGATGTAAAAATGTTTTTTTCTTTGTTAATAGTCATATTTTTTATCTCTTATTTTATTGCTAAAGTTGATTTTAAGATTAAAGATAATTACTTCTTGATTTTCATTTTTATAACTGCTTTTTTTCTTTCTTCTTTGTTTTGGTCTGCTCCAGATCCTAATCCTGATGTGGCAGAGTTCTTTGGTGTTGCAAAGTATATAAAAATTAATGGTTTATTTGATTATTTCAAGAGTTTTGGAACTGATGATTTAAGAAAGTACAGATTTCATTCTTTACATCCATTTTTAGGTTTGGCTTTTCAACTCTTTGGAGAATCTCCTTTAGTTATTCATATTATAATGTCTTCTTTATATGCATTCATTCCAGTATTAACTTTCTTTCTTGCAAAAAAATTATTTTCTAGAAAAATCGCTTTTATATCGTCTTTTCTCGTAATTGCAATGCCTAATATGGTTGTGCAGAGCTCTATGTTCTTGGTTGATGTGCCAACTGTTTTCTTTGTTTTGTTGGCTTTGTTGTCTTTTCACTTTTTTCTTCATGATAGGAAGATTATTTCTTATTTTCTAACAGTTTTTACTTTGTTGTTTGCCATGACTTCTAAAAGACCAGCTTCTTTATTCCTAATATTATCTTTGTTTGTCTTGTTCTTAATTGCTAAGCGCCATAATGGTTTTAAATTGAAAAGTTTTGGTTTAAGATCTTTTGTTGTTTTCTACATTGTTTTTGTAGTGTTGTTTTCTTTTGTTTTCTTAAAAATGGATTTCTTTTCTGAGCAGTTATTACTTGATTTATCACAGGCGAACATTATTGGTAATCCGCCACACTATGTTAATCCTTTTAGCTATTTCTTCCAGATACAGCCATTAACAGTTTTTCTATTCCTTATTTTCTTAGTTTTGTTTGCTTTTAAGCCAAAACTTTCAAATTTATTTTTGATAGCGTGGATATTTTTTCCTTACATATTTATTCATGACACAACTGTTCGCTATATGCTCCCTGCTTTCCCTGCAATAGCAATTGCTGCAGCCATTGTTTTGTCGAAGTTCAAGAAGCAAATAATTGTTTTCTCAGTTTCTGTTATCGTGCTTTCTTCAATATTATCACTTGTTTTAGGTTATATACCTTTATTGAAAAACGAATTTTATGATAATAACATAAAATTAGCTGCTGATTATGTTGATAGCTTAGATGTTGAAACAGTTGGCGTTTATATGCACTATAAAGATGTTATTTACAAGACAAGTCCAAAAACAGAGATTTATGGTTATGTATTTGATTATTACTCTAGTAAGAGAGTTTATTATGATGTTTCAGAGAGTGTTAGAGCAGTATATAATAATGGATTTGAAAGATTCAACATTTTTGATTACTATAAAGACGAAAAAGACGAAAATTACTTTCATCCTTCACATGATGCAGTTGTTGTATTCTCAAATGTCCTTGACTGGGAAAACATTAATTACTCTGATGTAAAAGCTTTGAAGAAAACAATTGAAAAAGATTATTTTTTGGAAAGAACTTTTTCAATTGGTAAAAGTGGTATTGAAGAGAATAAGTTTGGATTTGTTTATGTCGAGATTAATTAGTTTTTTATAAGTAGAAAACTATATAAATTGAAATTTAGTTCTTTGATATGTGTCTTCGAAATACAACTATTTCGCACAACGATTTCGCTCGTTGATGACGATGTTAGGCGTAAAGCCTAACTGAAAATATTTGCTTTCGAAATACAACTATTTCGCACAACGATTTCGCTCGTTGATGACGATGTTAGGCGTAAAGCCTAACTAGAAAATTTTGAAAACATTTGCCTCCGTAGCTTAGCGGTAGAGTGAACGGCTGTTAACAAAAACTGCTGTGTTTTTAGAACATGAAAACACAGTTTTCACAGTAACCGTTTGGTCGTCGGTTCGATCCCGACCGGAGGCGCTTTTTTCTATTTAGTTTATTAATATTTTCGAATTAGTTTTTAAATCAAAAATCTTATAAATAAAACTTTAATTTTAAGTTTTATCGGGTCCGTAGCATAGTCTGGTGGTGCGCACGACTGATATCCATAGCATGAAAGTGTGAATGTGAAAGAAATCAATGCTTTCTGAACAGATATCGTGAGGTCCGGAGTTCAAATCTCCGCGGACCCATTTTCTTATGTATAAAATTATTTAAATAAATCAATTTACATATTCTAATATGAGATTTAAAAAGTTTGTTATGAATAAAAATCTGTTTTCTAGAATAAAAAATCATTTTATAAGAAGAAAAACAATTTATTTTTTTTTATTAATATTTTTTATTTACAATATTAATCTTAGAGTGATTCATTCGGCAGACAATAACACTTCTTGGTATATACCTCTTAGTTTAATAAAAGAAAAAAATTTTGATTTGAATGAGTATATTGATTATTTTTTATTAAACAAAGAACATATTCTCATATGGAGAGAAATGCCTTATTATCTTGTTGAAAAAAATAATTATGTGGTTGCAAATAATTCTATTTTAGGATCCCTTTTTGCTTTGCCTTTTTTTATACTGGCAGAATTATTTTTTAATTTAAATTTTGGACATGCAATTATTCCTTACTTGGCAAAACTTACATCAACATTATTATGTGTTTTATCAGCGATATTCATTTTTTATTCTGTAAAAAGGATTTCTTCTAGGAAAAACTCTTATTTAATAACAATGATATTCTCTTTCGCTTCTAATGTGTGGGTTATGGCTAGCCAGGATTTATGGAATCATACATCAAGCATATTCTTTCTTTCTATGAGTTCTTATATTCTTATTAGATCTATAAGAGAAAAAGAATTCATTAAATATTTAGGTTTTTCACTTAGTGGTTTGTTTTTATCTAAATCCTCAAATACTATTATAATTGTTATGTTACTAATGTATGTAATATTTTATTATCATAAATTTATTAGAAAATTCTTTCTTTATACAACTCCATTCTTGACATTATTCTTAGTTTATAATTTTTTCTTTTCAACCAATATGTCTAATTTGTTTCTTATATTTATAATTTCATTGCTTGTTGAGTTTGTTTTATATCTTGTTTTGATATTCTTCAGTTATTTTCTAAAACAATTTAAAAAAAAACATGTTTTAATTGTTATTTTATCACTTATGCTTTTGTTTTATTTAAGTCTTCTTCAGATAGAGCGAAGCGAAACAATAACAAAAATAAACATATTTAGTGATTTTTTTTATATTATTGCATTTTCTTCTCTTTGGAATTATTCATTTATCAAAGGTTTTTTTGGTTTATTATTGAGTCCTAGTAGGGGTTTATTTGTTTTCTCTCCAATATTCATTTTTAGTTTTGTATATTTATTCTTTTTATTTAGAAAGAAGAAAATTCAACAAATTGATAGATTGTACTTCTATTTTATTTTGTCAATTATAAGTTTTTTTTTGTTTTTTTCAAAGTATTTTCATTGGTATGGTGGCTGGACTTATGGTTATAGAATGATTATTGATTTAATACCTTTTTTTAGT
Source organism: Candidatus Woesearchaeota archaeon (assembly GCA_002686295.1). Taxonomy (GTDB): domain Archaea; phylum Nanobdellota; class Nanobdellia; order Woesearchaeales. Next base: position 6,943 of record NZBB01000009.1, on the reverse strand, counting down.
ATTTTAATAGTTCCAAGTTTAAAGTTTGTTAAGAAATATTTTTTTCTTAGAATAATATTTTTAACATTTTTGATAATTTCAATTCTTATTCAAATAATAGGAATAATTTCATATGATAATAGTTGGAATGCAGGAATAGATATTGGTTGTGATGTTGATTCATGTAATGAAAGAGTTTGGTCAATCAGCGATAATCAAATACTTTATTATTTGCAAAATCCTAGAATTAATTATTGTTATATCTCATTTAATCAAAAAAACATATTTTGTGAAAGAAAATTTTTATCTAAAGTTTAATCTCCAAAGGGTTTTCTTTTTTATATTTCATTGTTTCTTCTAGACAAAATAAAAATCTTTGTTTAATATTTTTTGTTCTTTTTATTCTTTTTCTAATTTTAAACATGTTTTTTTCTACTTCTTTTAAAGAGTTTTCATTTATTTTTGAAGGTTTTTCTATACTATTCACCAAGTTAAATTTATTGAATATATTCCTCGAATTTATATCTTTAATAAGAAATGGATTGATTTTAGTTTTGTTTTTGACCAAAAATATTGCTGTTAATAAAAAATTTTTTATTTTTGTTAAGAAATTTTGTTGTTTAGATATTTTCTCAAATAATTTTTTTTTGTTTTTTGTTCTAAATATTATAAATAAAGTTTTATTCAACATATCTCTAGCTTTAAACCAATTTTTTAAATTGTAATCTGACAATATTTCTTGAGGATTAATTTTCTCTTCTAAACACTTCTTATAAAGTTTTCTTTCAGAATTAGAAAATAGTTTTTTTCTTTCGAATTCTTCATAAATTGTTTTTTTATCATGTGTTTCTTTTTTATCAGACAATTTCAAATAGATTAGTTCCATTGATTGGAGAATTATTTTAATTATAGAATAATTTTTCTCAATAAAATTATGTGTTTCTAAAAAAGGATTGCTTAACAATAAATTAGTATATGACTGTTCAAAGAAAACCAAATCTGGATTTAATAATTTATATAATAAATCTGCATCTCTAAAATAGTTCTTTTTTTCTTGTTTCTTTATGTAATATTTATTTCCTACCAAAACTTTTCCTTCATTAATACCTCTTTGTAATCCAATGTTTACTAAAGGTTTCCAAATAAAATTTAAATCAACTTTATCATTGTTCAAAGTTTTTTTTAATTTCTTCAATTCAATTTTGAATTTTTTTAGTTTTAGAAAATTGTATGTGAATGAAAGAGGATTATAGTTATTAAAAACAACGAAAATATCATAATCACTAAAAAATTTAAAATTCCATTTTTCAAGATATGCTGTTGGTTCATCGTAATAAAAACTCCCCCAAAGAATGATTGTTGAATGTTTGAAGTATTTTTTTATTAAAGAAACTAATTTATCTAAATCTTTATTTACTAATTTTCTTAATTTATCATTCATAAGGAATTTATAATTTGTTCAAGTTATTATTTCTTTTGATTATATAACCATAGTTAGTTATTTATCTTTAAATGTTCGTTTTTGTTATAATAAATATTTTTTATAAAGATTTATAAATAATTTTGTTTGAACTATGTTGTGATTCAATACATTTAACAAATAAAAGTGGTGAGGAGGAAACAAGAGTTTTTTCAGAAATAATTGCTCCTTTAATATTTGATAGTATAAATTAGTCAGTTTTTTTAAAGAATAGAATTATAAATATATAAAAAATCCTTATAAAGTTTTGAAAATGAAAATAGCAATAATTTACGACATGATTTATCCTTTCAATGTTGGTGGTGGAGAGGCAAGAAATTATTTGTTGGCTAAAGAACTTATCAGTAGAGGTCATGAAGTTCATTTCTTTGGTGCAAAGCTTTGGAAAGGAAAAAATGTTATTAATTATGAAGGAATAATTTTGCATGGAGTGTATCGTTCTAAGAAGCTTTATAAGAGTGGAAGAAGAAGTTATAATGAACCATTAGTTTTTGCTTTGAAACTATTAAAGCATTTATTCAGGGAGAATTTTGACATTGTTGATTGTACGGCTTTTCCTTTCTTTCATGTGTTTACTTGCAAGCTTTATTCTATTTTCAAAAGAAAACCGTTGATTTTAACGTGGCATGAGGTGTGGAATGATTACTGGACTTATTACATTGGTTTCAAAGGTTATTTTGCAAAGATTATTGAAAGAATGGTTTCAAATCTGTCAAATAATCATATAGTTGTTTCTGAAAGAACAAAAAAAAGATTGTTGATGATTAATAGGAAAGCAAAAATTAATGTTGTTCCGAATGCACTCAAGTTAGAATTAATTGACTCTGCAAAGCCAATAAAAGAAAAATTTGACTTAATTTATTGTGGCAGACTGCTTCCTCACAAGAATGTTGATTTAATTATAAAAACAGTTAGATTATTAACAGAGGAGTTTCCGAATATAAAATGTTTGATAATAGGGAAGGGACCAGAGAAAAAGAAATTAATTTTTTTAGCTAAAAAGATTGGTGTTGAAAAAAATATTGTTTTCAAAAATTTCTTAGCTACAGAAAAAGAAGTTTATTCTCATATGAAATCCTCAAAAATATTTGTTTTCCCATCAATACTTGAAGGATTTGGGATTGTTGTTATTGAAGCAATGGCTTGTGGCCTGCCAATTATTGGAATAAGTCATAAATGGAATGCTTCAGAAGATGTCATAAATGAAAACAAAGCAGGTTTCATAGTTAATTTATCGGCGGAAGAAATAGCTAAAAAAATTGTTTATTTGTTAAGACGAAAAGTAACTTATAATAAGTTTGTTGGAAACAATGTTTTGAAAGCACAAAAGTACAACATAGATACAATTGTGAGAAAGATTGAGAAAATTTATGAAAAATTAATATGATATTTAAAGAAAATGAGATTATGATTTCAAAAAAGTTTTTAGTTTTTTTGGACCATAATTTTGTGAGGGCAAAATTATGATTTCAATTATCATTCCTTATTTGTCAGGATTTAAAGAGTTAAAGAATTGCATTGCTTCTATTAATAAACAAAAAATAATGTCTGAAATAATTGTTGTTAATGATTCTGGAAAAGAATTAATTTTGAACGATGAAATAAACATTATCAATAATAATAACACAATGGGCGCTGCTTATTCTAGAAATATTGGTTTTAAAAAAAGTTCTTCAGAAACAGTTTTGTTTATTGATAAAGATACTGTCTTTCAAACTAATTGTATAAATAATTTGTTAAAAAAAATTAATTATTTTGATATTGTGTTTCCAAAAATTGTTTATGAGAATGGAAGAGTAATGCATCCTGTTGGCAAAGAAAAAGTTTTTCCTCAAATCTCAACTTGTTTTATGATAACAAAAAATTCTGTTAATAAACTTGACGAATTATTTGATGAAAACTATAAAATATATTTAGAAGATGCAGATCTTTTTTTAAGAGCAAGAATTGCTTGTTTGAAATCTTTATATGTCTCAGATGCAGTTGTTGTTCATACTGTGAAAAAGTATTATAATGGAAAAAGGTTTTATTTAGAAAACAAGAATTTGCTTTATGGAATAATTAAATTTTCTGGTATTAATAAAAAAAATATTTATCATCCGTTTCATTTTCATTCTTTATTCAAAAATTTCATTTGTGCAGTTTTTAATTTTGATAAGTTTGACTGGTCGCATTATAATAGGAGTTTGAATAATTATAAGAAGTTTAAATTATTGTTTAGAAAACATAAGAGAATAATTGATAAGAATAGATTAATTCTTTTTTTTTATTTCTTTAAAGGGATTTCATGGAATGTTGTTAATATAAGAAAAATTATGCATAAAAAAAATAGTTTTCAGAAATGATCATATCTGTTTTTATAACACCAGTTACAAGCTCTATATCTTAGTTTTGTATCATTATATTTTCTGAATTCTTTGAAATCCTTGTTATTCCATTCTTTTTTGAAGCTTCCTTTTTTTAAATCTCCTATTACAAATGGTTTTCTCATTAAATGATTGCAAGGTCCTATTTTTCCGTCATAAGAAATATATAAATTAGTCCAGGGATTTTTACATCTTTTTATTATCTTAATATTAGAATTGCTTGTATGTTCTTTTTCAGTTGTACTAATTTTTCCATCAAATAAAACTGTTATATTATGTTTGTTTGCATAATTAACAGTTTTCTTTAAGTTTTTTTCCACTCTTTTTTTGTGAAAGAAAAGTTTGTTGAAGTTGAAAAAAGATAGTTGAACAGGGTTTAATTCTATTCTGTTTATTCCGAACTTTTTTGCTAGTTTTACAATATCTTTTAGTTCATCAATATTTTTATTCTGTAATGTTACTATGAAATATGTTCTCCAGGAATTTATATTGTTTTTATCTCTTATTTTTTGTATTAATTCTAAGTTGTGGGTTATTGTTTCAAATTTTGAACCTTTTCTTATTTTTTCAAATGTTTCTTTTGTTGCGCCATCAAATGATATTCCGAGCCAAAAGTTGTTTTCTAAGAGTTTTTTCCATAGTGAATCTTTTTTTATAGCAAGATTTGTTACTAATCCAAAATCACAGTCATATTTAATTGTGTATTCAACAAATTTTTCAAATTCTGGATGAATAATGCTTTCTCCAAAACCTCTTAAATCAACTATCTTAGCATAAGGAAATAATTCATCAGCTATTTTTTTAAAAAATTCAATATTCATGTTAAATTTTTCAGAATTTTTTTGTTTTCTATTATCGCACATACTGCATTTTAAGTTGCAGTTCCTTGTTATTTCAACGAATAATTTTTGTGGATAACTTTTTAGAACAAGTTTTTTATTTTCAAATTCTGAGAAATTAAGTTTTTTATTTTCAAGACTCATAATAATAGTTTTGTTTCTTTATTATTATTTTTTTTGGTTTTAAGGCAAGATATTTATATCAGTAAGAATTATTATTCTTTTATGAGGGTGAAGCACGCATTAGCCATTATTAGAGAATTAACAATTACAGAGTTAAAAGTAAGGTATAAAAGCTCTGTACTAGGATATTTTTGGTCTCTGCTTAATCCTTTGCTAATGCTAATAACTCTTTATCTGGTTTTTTCTATGATAACAAAATTTGATATTCATTACTATCAGCTTTACATTCTTTTGGGAATTATTGTTTGGAATTTTTTAAGCGAAGCAACAAATGGAAGTATGAGTTCTCTTATTAATAAAGGAGGATTTATAAGAAAGTTTAATTTTCCTCTTGAAACAATAATAATTAGTTCTTGCTTTTCATCTTTTGTTTCTTTCATTATGAATTTCTTTGTTTTATTTGTTTTTATATTGTTTTTCAGAGTGGAATTGTCTTTTACAATGTTCATGATTCCTTTATATTTTATTCAATTAATGCTAATTGTTTTAGGATTATCTTTTCTACTCTCAACTTTATATGTTAAATATAGAGACGTATTTTATATCTGGAGTTTTGTATTACTGCTTGGTTTTTTTATAACGCCGATTGTTTATCCTTTGGAAATAATTCCTTTTGATTATTTGAAGTACTATATGTTAAATCCGATTGCAAGAATAATTGTTGATTTGCGTTATGTAACTTTGTATCATTACATTCCTGATATGAAGAATTATTTTATAACTTTGATAGTATCAATTGTAGTTTTTGTTTTTGGATTATATTTTTTCAGAAAGAGAAAAAATGGTTTTGTGGAGGAAATATGAGCATTGCTATTACATTAAAAAAAGTTCACAAGAATTTCAAAATCAAACGTGAGGATGACAAGTCTTTATTTGGTAGTTTAAGGGATTCTCTCTATTTAAAAAATTGTTATGAGAAAATTCATGCTTTGAAGAGTATTGATTTAGAAGTTAAAAAAGGAGAGATTTTAGGAGTTATAGGTCCTAATGGTGCAGGAAAAACAACCTTTCTTCAAATAATTGCTGGAATTATGAGGTGTACAAAAGGAAAGGTTCTAACGAAAGGAAGTATCCTGCCAATAATAGAACTTGGTTCTGATATTAATCCAGAACTTACAGGTAAAGAGAATATTTTTCTTTCAGGAGTGGTTATGGGTTTACCTAGAAGGTTTATTAAAAGAAAGTATAAAGAATTAGTTGATTTTTCTGGTTTGAAGAAGTTTATTAATGTGAAAACTAAGAATTATTCTTCTGGAATGAGAATGCGTTTGGCATTCTCAATATTGTTATTGTCTAATCCAGACATTATTTTAATTGATGAAGTTTTGGGTGTTGGAGATATAAGATTTCAGAAGAAGTGTTTTGAGAAACTGAAAAAATGGTCTAATGAAAAGAAAACAATAGTTTTTGTTTCTCAGGATATGACTTCAATAAAAAAGTTTTGTGATAAAGCTATTTTCTTAAATAAAGGTTCAATAGTTGGTTATGGGAATTCTTCAATGGTTGTTAAAAAATATTTGATGATGAATGTTTCTTCTGAAAAAGATTTGTATTATGAGTGGGGTTCAAAGGATATTGAAATAACTTCTGTTAAACTATTAGGTTCTAAAGGAGAGGAAAAAGATAGTTTCAAACAAGGAGAAAAGATGATTATTGAAATAGGGTATGATAATAAAAATAATGTGAAGAATCCTATGTTTGGAATAGCTATACATGCTGATGATATGTTAGTGTGGGGACCTAACACGACTTCATCTAGAGCTTTACCAAAGAGTCTTAAAAAGAAAGGAACTATTAGTTTGGTTATTGATAATATTCCATTTAGTTCAGGAAAATTATTTTTAACTGTTGCAATACACGATTATTCCGGGAAAGAATTATATCATAGAAAAGAAAAACTTCTTTTTTTCTTTGTTGATCATGGCTTGAAAAAAAGTAATTTTTTAAATCTTAAATATAACTGGGTTTTTAGATGATATTTTCAAAAAAGCATTCTTTTCCGAAAAATATAACTTTAGATATAAGTTCATCTTGTAATATTAAATGTGTTATGTGCTCTTTGGATGATAATTACAAAAATAAATCTGTAATGAGTC
>NZBB01000008.1 GCA_002686295.1 Candidatus Woesearchaeota archaeon | reverse complement strand
GTATAGAATTCATCCTTTTTTGCATTCTTTGCTTTGTTTAAATATTTGACTGAACCTTTTCTTTCCATATTGAGACTATTGGCTACCTAACGCCCTAATAATGGGCAAAAAATTGTTTGCTAAAATGTTGAGGGACGAAAACAGCAAACTGTTTTTTGTCCTTATTTATTAGCTTGTTAGGTATTTTGTACCACTGGCATAATTTCCAGCAATTTAGATAACCAATCATTTACCAACTGGTTAGTTTTATAAATTGGAGTAAAACCTGAACTTGTTGGTGTTAAAAATATTGTATTCTCAACCGAATCAACTACATAAACAATCTTAATAAAGTTTAACTTAAAAGGTTTTGCTACACGAGAGTATTGAGATATTTCGATCTTTTTTATTGAGTCAAGACTAATGGAATAATTTGCCTTTTCACCAAGGTATTCTAAGCCACCATCTGTGAGTGAAAGCTGACCTTTGTCCGTATATATATAAATATACTTACCATAGAATGTACTTTGGTGCTCTGGTGTAGAGACATAACAAAATTGGTTTTGGAATTCTGAACCCACGTAATACTCCTTTATTAGTGAAAATACCTAACGAATAAACTCACCGGCGGACGGCGAATTCATTCTCAAATCTTTATTAAATACTCTCAACATAATTTTACCCAAAATTCATTAGTTACGCTGCCAAGTTTAGCCGTCCGGTGGAGTGGGGGTTATATTTACTTTCCATTAAATCATTGGAAAACCATTTTTTACAAGATTAATCGATCTTTCTCTGACTAAAGTTTTAGTTTTTATTATATCTTGAACTTCATTTTCAATTTTTTGTATTTCTTTTTCATTAACTAAAATAGGTAAAATAATTTCAGAAATTCTATTCCCCAATGTTGAGATTGTTGCTTGTACAAATGTTTTAGATTTCACCTGATCTTTTACAATTTTTGTATTCAATAAGTAAAATAAATAATAAGGTGAAATAATATCCGGATTTAAAACACGTATTTTACGTAAATGACTCTGAATGATTATTTTGGAATCCAACCGTGTGACTAAAGCTGTTCTACCAATTAAAAATGTGCCATCATTTACAAACAAAATATCATTTACCTGAATATCCTGTGATTTTTTATAACGGTAATAGACATCTTCAGAAACTGCCTTAATTGGATCTATTTTTATTTCCCAATTAACAATATCTGTTGTTCTTACAAATGGAACTGAACCTGTACCATAATGTCTTGAACCTATTTCATTACCACGTTTTATTTTAATTATGTTATCTTCAACTAAACTCTGCATAGATAGCAGTTTATAATTCCCGGTGCTATCTAATGAAAATAATTCATTTTTTATTTCAGGGTTATAATATTCAGGTATATAAATATTTTCCACTATTTCGTTTGATTGTATATAAAAACCTAAATGATTATGTGTATTACTTGAGTTGTTTTTGTTAAAGTTCTTTGAAATAAAAGGCAATTCATCGTCAATTATTTTAGAGCCATCACCATTTAATTTTATACTACCGTTTTTATGATATTTATAAGTTGGATTACCGTTTTTATCGTGGCCTATACTGTTTGCAATCGCCATAAATATTTTTGACTTTTTTTTCTTTTTCTTCTCAAAAAACAGCACACTTGTTTTTGTATGAGTGCTTGGCTGAAATGTTTCTTGAGCTAAACTAACAATACTAATTATGTTAACATTTTTACTTAAATATTCCCAAATATACCTATCAGAAGGATTACCAAATATGCCTTCAGGTAAAACAATTCCTGCACGACCACCTTCTTTAAGTAGCTGAACACACCTTTCAATGAATAAAATTTGTGGTGGTTGTTTATCAAACAATTTATCAGTAACAAACCATTGAGTATTATCTTTAGTCCATCTGTGACCAAGCTCGTACTGGCTTAATAGCAATTCACCAATAACGGGAATTTTTGCTCCGAATGGAGGATTTGTCAGAATTAAATCAAATGATCCTAATTGAACATTATCTTTGGTAGCTTTATCCCAATTATTTGGATTTTCAAGACTGTTTTCACAAAAAATATGGTATTTATCTTTTCCTAATAAAGTCAAATAAATTTTAGTTAATTTTGATAAAAAAAGGTCTTTATCAATGCCTGATAAATAAAAATTATTTTTTCTATTTTTGTTTAAATCTCTTAAAACATATGCAAGAAATCCACCACTTCCGCAAGCCGGGTCAATTATTCTCTCATTTGATTCTGGTTTTAATATATCAATCATCATATGGACTACATTCCTTGGTGTGAAAAATTGACCTTCACCACCCCTAAAAGACCGGCCAATTAACTCTTCAAATGCATCACCGATTACATCCCTATTTGCACCAAGTATAGAATAATTTTCTAATGTTCCAACAATATATGAAAGATCGAAAGGAGATACTTCAATTTCTTCATTTTTATCAAATATTTCAGAATATGTATTTTTTACTCTATTAAAAAGGTTTATTATTCTACCATAGAATTCATCATTTGACTCATTTGGACGATTTGCAAATTCGATTAGTTCATTATCTTCTTTAGATTTTTCATCATACACTTTACAAATCAATAATCGCATAATATTTTGAGCAATTTTTTCATCTCGTGTAATCCCAGTTACATTACCAGCGAAATAATCTCTAATCTCGCGAAATGTCAATTTTAAATTATTTATAGGTTTTAGATTTTTTTTATAAATCAAAACCCTTTTATTATCAATATTTATCTCATCAAATAAATTTAAATTTTTCTCTGTTTGGTAATTAGTCATTTGCATCTGTTATGTACTCTCACTATGTATTCCATAAAATCTAAAGTTTCGTCAATCGAGTGATCTGTCATTGATACATTACACCATCTGTGACCAAACCGTACGTTTTCAGCATTATGTCTTATTTCTGATTCAATTAATGGATTAACGTGCATTATTTGAAGGCTTGAATCATCACCTTCACTTCTTTTGCTTCTACCCCAAGCTGGCTTCCATCTCTGTACTCTAATTCTTTGTGGTAAATTTGCAGGATATGTATTTTTATTGACTTTACATAGAGGACAATTAACTATATCTTCTTCTGATAACGGAAAATTATCTGAAGGTAATTCAATGTTACCATCTATTTCTTGACTGTCTAAAACCGTATTAATTTTCTCGAAGATTTCAGAAAAATTAACATTATAAAAGTCACAGACAATTGAAATCCCCAATACAGCATAAGCTTCTAATGCATCCCACCAATTACAAGATTCATATGAAGTAATTATACAAGAGTTTTGTGTCCAAAGTGTACCTGACCAATGTTTTAGTCTATCTAAATGGGGTATCCAATGGCTCGGCAATACAACATATCTTTTTGGTAATTCAAAAGTTTTTTCAGAAGGATATGATAATTCATTTCCTTCTGAATCTTTAATCACGAAAATTAGTGTCTGTGCTTCATCATCACCTTCTATTTCTATCCGTTCGATTGGTTGTGCAAAATTGATTTGTGTTTCGGCTGCTACCAAGGGATGCCATCTTAAATTTCTATTTGAAAATGGTGCTTTTCCTTGAATACCCCTTGTACATAGTGCATCACGTTGTATTTTCCCACCACCTAAACCGATACCACTATCTCTTGTGTGGCTGATTTTTCCGTAATCGTTTTTGAAACTTTCCTTATTTCCATCCCCGCTAATTTCAGATAAAAATTCTTGTGCCATTATTTCACAAATTTCTATAACTCTTTGATCAAGTTCGGTTAATGAATTTGCACTTATCGTTCTACCAATTGCCATAAGTTTCCTTTTCCGTTAGTTTTTATGCCGATAACTTAAAAATTATTTTTGATATCCCTTTAGTTTAATGAAAAGTAAATATAACGGATAAACTCACCGACGGACGGCGAATCTATTCCACTAACTTTTGTTATTTCTCTAAACATTATTTTAATAAAAACCTTCATTTTCGCTGCCAAGTTTAGCCGTCCGGTGGAGTGGGGGTTATAAAGCCTGTTTTGAACACCTTTTTTAATACTATCAACACATCTTCAGAAAGTATTATTGAATTAGAATAACCATTAGAAATATCATCAAGTAAAGTCTTTAACACAGTTAATCCTTCTTCAGATAATTTATTTTCAGCCAATGTTAGAATTTCTGTTGAATTTTTCTTGAACACATTTTTATAGATATTTTCTACTGACCCTTCACAAACTTTTGAAAATCGACAAGTTTGACCCAATTCAAAATCAATATCAACAATCAGCGCATATTTACCTTTTGTAAGAACAGGTTGTCTTTCAATATTTACGACTTTACCTAAACCAAGAGGCTGGAAAGAAAAACTATCATCCACATTTAAATTGTCCTTATTGAGTTCGTCAATTCCATTTGTTATTGCATTTAGGTTAAAGGTTGCTGTTGAACCATTGCCTTGATTTATGTTAAATAGATTTTCACCAGTTTTTTCTAAATATTTTCTATCTTGAATTTCCATCCATTTTTCTGGAATTATAGAATCACCATATAATGAGCCGAATAGACCACCGGTAAAAGCAGCAATCGAATCAGTATCTGAACCCAAACTATTTACAGCATTTATTATTCCATCTAAAGGTTTGTTGTAATTAATCAGAAAAAGATATAAACCCGCCAAGACAGTTGCCGTTCCAGACCCTTTTGTTTCATTTCTAAAACAACCTAAATCAGATAAAACTTTTTTATATGGCGTTTCATCTCGAATTGCTTTGAATAAACCCTGTAATTGTAAATGGACTTCTTCAATTATTTCAGAATAATGTGTTTCAAAATTTATTACCCAACTTGAATTCCATTTTTCAAGCCATTCAGCTATACCGTTAATTTCATTAAAATCCAAAGTGAGATTGTTGCGGATGTTTTTACCAAAATCTGTTAAAAAATCTAATGTGTCAAAATCGTCTTTTGTATAATTAAAAACTTGATTTATTGCATTCCCATAAACCAATGCACCAATTATTGCTCTACCGTGTCCGTGTGTGATAATTGAATTAGTAAAAATATTTTTCTTAATATTTTCAGAGTTACCAATATTAGAAAGTGCAATTGGCAATATTCTCATTGCTGCACCATTGGCACCACAATCTCTATAATCAATTTTATTATCGCCAATTTTGAAATTGAAAAAATTAGTATTCCATTTTGCTGATTTTCTTTGAATTTTATTCGCCGCTACTTTTATTGTTCGACCACCACCCCGTGCATAATAGAGCCAATCTGCTAATTCAATTTTTGAAAAGAGTTCATTATCTATATCACCATTTTCCTTAATTGAACGGGCAACAGCAAATGAAAGTTGTGTGTCATCAGAATAAGAACCACCTTTTATGCGGTCAATAAAACCATAATATCTACCACCAACCTGTTTTTCCCAATCGTAGAATTGATCTATTTTATTAACGCCAAATTTTTCCGAAAGGGAAGAACGGTCTCTTTCAAATTCTGTCATCCATCCAAGTGCATCACCAATTGCACTCAATAATAAGCTTCCTTTAAAACGGGAGATCATCATCTATGTCTTCTGTATTGGTATTGTCAAATGATGGATGACAATACCAAGTTTTAATAAAGCAATAGGGGATAAATGTTTTAACCAAGATTTCTGCTTGGAACAGTTTTTTTTCGTTTTCATCATATTTATCTTTCATAGCAATATCAAAATTAATATTTAAAAAGTCATCTAACTCACTTCCAATAATAGCACCATTTGCAGTAGCGTTTTCATCAGAAAACAAAGTTTCTTCCCACAAAATTACCATTGGGTCAATTTCAATAATATATGGATTTTTAATTCTGCCTTCTCTCAAAGCTACATACAACATTGGTAAATTATAATTTAACCCTAATCTTACATAATCAGGTAAATTTTTTCTGTTATCTAATGATCTTGATAAGTCACCGCCACCGGGTTTTGGAATATTGAGATTATTGTCTTCACAATATTTCCAACTAAATAAACCGCCACCTTTTGAAATAGAATTAATATTAGATTCATCTGTAAAATGAAATAAACTTGAAATTTTATAATCATCAATTTTTTGTTTAAAAACCAACCAATCTTTCTTAAAAGTTGGCTCTTTAGGTATCCTTATTTTATTGTCGCAATTAGTACAGTTTAAATTTCCGTGAACTAAAGGCTTAATCGTCCAGTTTGTGGAACAATAAGGACATTTAACGCTTTTTGTGTATTCACTCATTTATTCAGGCTTTATAACTACTTACTATACTGCACTTTCGCATGATAATGCCCCCAATAAGCGCACTTTACTG
>NZBB01000007.1 GCA_002686295.1 Candidatus Woesearchaeota archaeon | reverse complement strand
AAAAATCTTTTCAATAAAAAATTTACCTAACGCAATTCCATATGTAACCACCTATTATAAAAAAGACTGGGGTTTTTGTATGGAATATTCTCAAAAAAAGAAAATTAAAAATGGCAAATATGAAATTTTTATAAATTCAAAATTCAAAAAAGGTAATTTAACAATTGGTGAAATATTAATCCCAGGAAAGAGTAAAAAAGAGATTATGTTATCAACAAACATTTGTCATCCTTCTATGGCAAATAACGAAATTTCTGGAATGGTTGTTACTACTTTTTTAGCAAAATGGTTGTTAAAAAAAAAGAATTTAAAATATAGTTATAGAATATTGTTTCTTCCAGAAACAATTGGATCAATAGCCTATCTTAAAAAAAATTATAAATATTTAAAAAAAAATACGATAGCAGGCTATAATGTTACATGTGTTGGGGACGATCGAAATCATTCTTTTTTGCCATCCAGAAAAGGAAATACAATTGCTGATACAATTGGCGAATATATTTTATATAAAAATGTTAAAAAATATAAAAAATATTCTTGGTTAGATAGGGGAGGCGATGAAAGACAATATTGTTCTCCCGGTATTGATCTGCCTGTAGCTTCTTTAATGAGATCAAAATATGGTGAATATCCTGAGTATCACACTTCATTAGATAAAATTGGAACAGTTGTAACAACCAGAGGGCTCATGGGTGGTTTTAAAATTTTAAAAAAGTCTCTTGAATTGTTAGAAAAACAAATTTTTCCAATATCTAGAACTCTGTGCGAACCTTTTTTAACAAAAAAAAAAATTTATCCAACATTTAGCAAAAAAAATTCCGTAAATAATAAATTAAAACTTTATTTAGATATATTAACTTATTCTGATGGAAAAAATTCTTTGTTTGAAATATCAAAAAAATTAAATAAATCTGAAGCAAAAATTAAAAAAGCAATTTTTAAATTAAAAAAAATGAATTTGCTGCAAATACAATAGATCGTTGAAATATGTAAGTTTATAATATAATAAGAAAATGATAACAATAAATGGTATTAAAAAATAAATTAATAATAAAAAAAATTTTTTTTCTTAACCAAAATAAACTTAACTCAATTAAATCTATGGATGATCTTGGTAAGTTTTTGTCTACAAAATTGAGAAAAACAAGAAAATGATTAATAAAAATGTTTTATTTGTTAGCAGTTCCATTCAAATTACTGCTGAATTAACTAAAAAAAATAAAAATATAATTAAATAATGAAGGATAAAGAAATAAATAAAAAAGTTATAAATTTAATATCTGAAGTGTTAAATGTAAAAAATTTATCTAGTAAAGCTTCTCAAGAAAATACCGAGCAGTGGGATTCTTTAGCATATTTAAGCATTATCGCAAAACTAGAGAATGAATTTAAAATAAAAATAAATCAAAAAAATATCAACAACTTTGGAAGTATAAAAAAAATCGTGGATGAGATTAAATCATGCCTCACCAAGTAACTTTAGCCGATTATTTTAGCGAACATGCAAGTTCATCAAGATCTGTTTACGAAATAGAAACGAAAAATAAAAAAAATCATAAACTTATATTGGAAAGTTCCAAGAAAATAGCCGCTGGTTTAGAAAATAATATTGGCAAGAATAAAATGATAACTGTGATTTTACCAAATTCAATTAAATATATAGAATTGTATTTGGCCACCATGCTATCCGGAATGATATTTAATCCTTTGCCATATTTTGTTCAAATACAGGAATTAGAAAAAATTTTAGCCTATGTTGAACCAAATGTAATAATTACCGATAAATCTGACATTATTTCCAAATTTTCAAGAAAATATAAAATATTTAATCCTGATCAATTATTATCTGATGATAAAATTTACAAAAAAAATAAAATAAACCCTGATCAACCCGCTGCACTTTATTACTCCTCTGGAACTACTGGAGATCCAAAAGGTGTGATTTATTCTCATAAAAATATGGTTAGTTTAATAAAATCAATTATAAAAGGATTTAAATTTAAAAATACTGATAGACAATTAGCCTTTTTACCTTTCGGACATACAGCTTCGATAAATTATAATATATTGCCTTCATTACTTGTTGGTTGTGACCTATTTATTTCAAAGGGATTTGAACATTTAAGAAAAATTTTTTTTGATGTTTTAGAAAAATATAAGATTACCTATACAGAAATTGTCCCCACAGTTTTATTTGTACTGAACAAATTAAAAGTTGATATTAGCAATATGAATCTTTCTTCTTTGCAATTTATTGGTTGTGGATCTTCAACGTTACCCTTAAGTGCTCAAAAAGAGTTTATTGAACTTTATGGTTTAAGAGTAGGAAATCTTTATGGTTTATCAGAAACTGGGCCAACTCATATAGATGATCCAAGAGAAAAAGATTGGACTCCTGGAAGTATAGGCTTTCCTCTTGATGTAAATAAATGTCGAATAAAAAAAAATGGAGAAATTCTTATTAAAGGTGATAACGTTTTTACAGGTTATTTTAAAAATGAAAAACTTTTTAAAAGAATCGTTGTTGACGGATGGTTTCACACGGGAGATTTAGGCGAATGCCGTAATGGCAGGTTTTATTTTACTGATAGAAAGAAAGATATAATTATTAAAGGAGGAATAAACATCGTTCCCATGGAAATTGAAGAAGTGGTACACGAACATCCAAAAGTTTTGGAGTGCGCAGTCGTTGGAAAGACTCACGAAATTTACGGTGAAGATGTTACTATTGTTGTAGTAAAAAATGGAAAAATAGAAAATAAAAAATTAGCTCAAGAAATTAAAGATCTTTGTCAAAAAAGATTTTCTTCATACAAAATTCCAACTCATATTGAATTTTGGAAAACAATTCCCAAGACACCATCAAAAAAACTTCTGCGAAAGAAAGTAAGAGAAATAATTAATGGATAAATGTCTTGACTATTGTTCAATAATTGAACATTATATTTATAATCTATAAAGTTTAACAGGTAATGAAATGAAAAAAAGTGCCGGGATTAATGGGTTTGGTCGTTTTGGCTTACATCTTGTAAAATACTGGTTAGACCGTAAAGAAGAATCTACTTTTATAATTAAATATATTAATGACGATGTTCTTAGAATTGATAGAGCTATTCAAATAATAAAAAATGATAATTATGTAATTTTTAATAAATATAAAATAAAAAAATTTGGAAATATTATTCGTTTTCTAAAATCTGACGGTTCAGTCACCGAGATTGAATATACAAACTACGAAAAAAATAAAATACCTTGGACGGGAAAACCAGAACTATTTTTTGAATGTTCAGGAAAAAATACTATGAAAAAAGACTGTATTAATTTTTTAAAAGGAAAAACATCAGTAGTTATAATTTCTGCTACTTGTTGGGACGTAGATAAAACTGTGATTTATGGATTTAATAACAGAGAGTATAAAAAAAAATATAAAATTATTTCTTACGGATCTTGTACTGTTAACGCTTTCGTTCCATTGGGAGAATATTTAAACAAAATTTATGGCGTAAAAGATGCAGATGTAAATGTGGTACATAATATCCAAAAATATCGTATAGAAAAAAATTACACACTCAACAGAAAATTTTGTACACTTGAAAGGATAGGACCTCAACTGCTCAAATTTTTAAATAAAAACAATTTTAAAGTAAACTATACAGTTGTTCCATATACTGGTATTTCTGCAATTGATTTTCGTTTTAGATTAAAAAATTGCCCTTCGCTTAATCTATTTATTAAAGACATGGAAAAAGCCATTAATACAGGAAAGCTTAAAGGACTTTACAATATTCATGATTCTGACAGAGGTCCAGAGGTGCATAAGTGCACTTCATTTTCAGCGATTTTTATTAAGAAAAATTTAAGAATTATTAATAATCAAGTTTATATTTTTGGATATTTTGACAATGAAAATTCAGCTAATCGTTATTACGATTTGGTTAATTATATTACAAATACAATATGAAATTAGACAATAAAAATATAATCATAACAGGTGGTGCAGGGGGTATAGGAAGTTCAACGGTTAGAACTCTGCTTAACTCAGGAGCAAATGTTGGTGTGTTTGATAGAGATAAGAAAGGCTTAGATTTGCTAAAGAAATCATTAACCGACTCACATAAAAAAAAAATTTATTTCTATAATGTAAATATAAATAAATTTGATGAAGTAAAAAAAGCTATAAATAATTTTTTTGAAAAAAGAAAAACTATAGATGGTTTAATAAATAATGCTGCGGTCTTAATAGACAAACCCTTGATAGGATTTAATAAAGGAAAGTTATATAAATATTCTCTACAAGACTGGAAAGAAACTCTCTCTTCAAATTTAGATGGTTACTTTTATGTAACAAGAGAAGTGGTCGAAAAGATGACCAAAAATTTCACTAAAGGTGTAATAATAAATGTAAGTTCAATATCATCAGCAGGCAACAAAGGACAAACAGCATATTCAGCTACCAAAAGTGCAATTAATGCCCTAACTGTTACNTGGGCTCAAGAGCTTAGTTTTTTGGGAATAAGGGTTGCTGGAATAGCTCCCGGTATTACCGATACTAAGATGCCAAAAAGTTCACTTAACAAAAACTTATTAAAAACAATGATAAATAAAACTCCAGCAAGAAGAATGGGAACCACAAAAGAAATAGCACACGGTATTATTTTTATTTTTGAAAATAATTTTTTTTNNGGNAGAACTCTCGAGCTTGATGGAGGACTAAGAATGTGATGGTAGCAAATAATTTTATTAATTTAAGTTTAAAAAACAAACCAATGTATTCATGTGATGAAGATACAAAAATATATTTTCANGATTTGNTTCGTGCTCTTAAACAAAGTGGAATTAAAAAAGGTGATATATTATTTGTACACGTTAACCTTGGTGCTTTTGGTAAATTAGGGCTAATTAAAAGCAGAAAGGAACTAACTAATTTATTTATTGAAGCGTTTATTGAAAGTGTTGGGCATGAAGGTACAGTTATTACACCTACTTATACTTATTCCTTTTGTGATAANGAAATATATAATCCACAAAATAGTCCTTCAAAAGTNGGCTATTTTTCTGAGGAGTTTCGTTTAAGAAAAGATTCTTATAGAACTATAAATCCATTGTTTTCTGTTTCTGCAATAGGTGNTAATGCAAAAAAATTAACTTCAGGACTAAGTAAAACAAGCTTTGGTAGAGGTTCCATTTTTGACAGGTTGCAAAATGAAGTTAATTCAAAATATGTTGTTGCGGGAGTAGATCATTTTATCTGTAGTCATGTNCATTATATTGAGNGCTTAATGAATGTACCGTATAGATATATTAAAAAATTCAAAGGAGAAATAAAAGTCAATGGTAAATTATATCAAGANGAGTATGAATATAATGTTAGATATTTAAATAAAAATGTGAATACAACTTTTAATAAACTTGAAAAACATTTGTTAGAAAATCGATTTATGAATAGAGCAAAATTAGGATGGAATTATATTAGNACTGTAGAAATTAACGTTATATATAAAGAAAGTATTAATATGTTAAAAAAAGATCCTTTCTTTTTTTTAAAAAACAAACCTGATTTAAAATATAATGAACGAAATAATAAAAAAATATCATAACTTTCATAAATATGTAAACTTGGTCTCAACTTCAATACCTAATTTAATTAATGAGCTCAGTAAAAAATACAAAAAAAATAAAATTGTAAATTTTTTTCATTTATATGAATTGTCTCTTTTTAGGTTATAATAGCAGAGAAACTAGACTAATAAAATTTTTAAAAAAAAAAAATATATCTGTTAAAAATATAAAGAAAAATTTGAGTTTAAAAGAGGCAAAAAAAGCTGATATTATTATCTCATTTGGGTATAAAAAATTATTAAAGACAAAAGTGATCAAGGCAGTACGTAGACCAATTATAAATCTACATATGTCATATTTGCCTTATAATAGAGGAGCACACCCAAATTATTGGTCTTTTATAGATAATACCCCGAGAGGAGTAACGATTCATGAAATTGATNCTGGAATTGATACTGGAAATATAATAATTCAAAAAAAAATTAAATTAAATATCATTTCAAGAAAATTAAGTACCTTTAAAAAAACCTATAATTACTTGTTAAAAANCTTGGAAAAACTATTTATGGATAATTTTAAAATGATAATTAATAATAACTACAAATCTTTTAAACAAAAAGGGAAATCAACATTTCACAAAAAATCTCAATTACANAAAGAGTTAAAAAAATGGGATACTAATATTTTGCAATATAAAAAGAGGTCCAATAAAATTAATTAGATCTTTCTTATAAATAGGTTGATTTTTTTTAATATTTTTTTTTATTTTTTTTCCTAAAATTTTAAAATAGTATTCTGCTCCAATTCCAATTTTTGGCCTTTTAGTAATAATATTTTTTTTTGTTAAACGATTATTAACAAAAACATCTTTTTTTGCAAAAATAGANCTTCTTAAGAAAAATATCTTTTTTTCTGAGTTTTTTATTNTTAGTTTTGGTTTTCCAAGTGTAAAAAATATTTTTTCACTTTTAATTTTCAATTCTTTTAGTTGATTGAAATTTATAGAAAATTTACTGTCTAATGATTTTATTTTATCTGAAATTTTAAAATGTTTTTCTATAACTTTTGCTCCTAAAGCGACTGCAGCCAATGAACTATTGATGTCATTAGTATGATCTGAAATGCCTATTAAAAAATTTTTATATTTCTTTTGAAAAGTTATGACTGTAGAAATATTACTTTCTTTTTCAGGAGTNGGGTATCCAGACACACAGTATAAAATTATTATTTTTTTATGATATTTTTTTACAATTTTAATTGCATTATCTATTTCACTAAAATTTGACAAACCTGTAGAGATTATTATTGGTTTATTTTTTTGAGCTATGCTTTTAATCAAGGAAACATCGGTAATTTCGAAGGAAGCAATTTTATAAATTGGAGGATTAAACTTTGAAAGAAAATTTAAAGACCTTTCGCTAAACGGGGTGCTGAAAATTGGAATTTTTAATTTTCTTCCCAGTCTAAATGCATCTGCATGCCATGAAAATGGAGTATGGGCTTCTTCATAAAGATCCCACAAAGCTTTCTTTTTCCATATTCCTTCAGAAANAAGAAAATTCTTTTTATATGATTTTATTGTTATGTCTGATGCTTCGTAGGTTTGAATTTTTACCATGTCCGCACCAGCTTTCTTTGCTCGCACTATATGTTCTAAAAATTTTTTTTTGCTACCTTCATGATTTCCAGATATTTCAGCAACAATTATAGGCCTTTGTTTGTGGCCTACTAAAATATTATTTGAAATTTTTATATCCATAATTTATCTATATTATCTATTATGACGAAAAAAAAGAAAAACAATTTCAAGTATTATAATAATCTAATAAATCAAATCCAAAATACTAGGAAAAAAAATAATAAAAACTGGATGGATCTTTTGAGAATTACCTTTAAACACAATCCTGCTGCCGCAAAAAGAGTTTTAAGAAAAATTTTTAATGAGGATAAAAGGATTAACAAATTAGTGAAAAAACTAACTAAATAAAGCACATTTTTCTAAATCTAAGAAAAACACAACAAAATAAATCAAAAATATACTTTACACTTATTGCGTAGAAATATATCATGTTCAATATTTGAACGAGCTATGGATGAAGATCAAGATCATTTTAACATATTAAGAAAAATTAATAAAAAGCCAAGGGCTACACAAAGAGAGCTTGCTGAAGATTTAGGTTTTAGCCTAGGTAAATTAAATTATTGTTTAAAAGCGCTGAAGACGAAAGGTTTAATTAAAATAAAAAACTTCAAAAAAAATCCTAACAAAATTAATTATATTTATGTTCTTACTCCTAAAGGAGCGGCTGAAAAAACTAAACTTACAATAAATTTTATGAAAAGAAAAATGCAAGAGTATGACGAATTAAAAAAAGAAATAAAATTCAAAAAGATTAACTAAAATTTTTAGGCAATTTATGAATTTCATTTTTTCTACTGCATTACCAAGATCTGGAACTGGTTTGCTTACAAAGTCCCTGCAAGAAAGCAAAAAGATTACTACGGCAGTGGGTCCTGACATTAAAATTTATAGATTTTACAAAGATTACTTGGTTAGAAAATATAGTGGCTCAAGTTTAAAAAAATATTTTAAATCTTAAAATAATTATGAAAAATAATAGTTCTTCTTGGTACGAAAAACTCAAAGTTTTAATTCCAATGCGCCGATATTTGAATAATAGCGGTATCCATGAATCTTTTTTAATTTTAAAAAAATATTATCCAAATTTGAAATTACTAAAATTTCATAAAAATGAAAAATGTGGATTATGGAAAGTTCCATTAAGTTGGAATGTAAAAATTGGAAAATTAATTGATCCGAGAGGAAGAAAAATTGCTGATTATTTTAGAAATCCGCTTGAATTATATTCTAATAGTATATCTTTTAGTGGAAAAATTAATAAAAAAAATTTTA
>NZBB01000006.1 GCA_002686295.1 Candidatus Woesearchaeota archaeon | reverse complement strand
TAATCAAGCATTCCGTCTTTGTCAGAGTCTCCGGTTTTTGGTTTGCTGTTTTCATCTAATGGGTCTGTGCCTGCTTTAAATTCTTCCAAGTTTGTGAAACCGTCATTGTCTGTATCTTCGTCAGCGTCTGTGGGGTCGTTAATATCGAAATTGTATTCTTCTTCCCAGTAATCAGGCATACCATCATAATCTGTGTCAGTAGTTAAGTCTTCAGAACAAATACTATTACTGCAAACATCTGTTTCACAATCATTATCTGAAGAACAGCTTTGACCTAAACTACAAATATTACAAGAACCGCCACAATCAACATCTGATTCATCCCCATCTTGATAATTGTTTTCACAATTTGGCTCAACACATTCCAAAATCAATGGATTGCATGAATTGGAACTGCAATCGCTATTATCAAAGCATGCAGAACCACTTTCACAAACAACGCACTCTCCTCCGCAGTCAACATCAGTTTCAAACGCATCAGTTTCATTGTTAAAGCAGTGAGGAGGAAAAACCTCTTCAGGAGTTATGAACTCAACGAATTCCTCTCCAGTAGCATTGTTATTGTTTAAATCATAAACAATCCAACAAACAATTTGATCTGATAATAAAATAATACTTTCATTCAAATTCTGAGTGTGTTCTAATATATTGCAAGTTTCTGTTTCTGAAGACAAACCATATTTAAAGGCAGACAGACATCCAGAGTCTATATCAGAACATCCAATATCAACAACTAAACCTTCTGAAGTAGGTGTTTCTTCAATGAATGTATTTGGCGAAACATAATCGCATTCAACAGCGGAGCTTGGCTTTGCAACAAAGCTTTTTTCTCCTTGCAAAAAATTGTTTGCTTCATCATAAGCAGTAACGACTAATTTGTAAGTTTCATTTTCTTCCATGTCAACTCTTTGTGATATCTCTCCTGAATTAGTTGAGCCTTCAACCAGAATATCACTAACTTTAACAACGCTGTAATTAAACCTATCAATCTCATTATCATCAGAAGCACTGACAATCGCATTCACAGTATCTAAAGAGCAGGAATTCTCACCCATTTCAATGCTCAAATTAACTGGTTCTGTCCTATCAACAGCGAAATCAAGAGTTTTTGTTTTTGAGCTTAAAGCAACACAATTGACAACATAAGAATATTCTCCTTCAGCTAATGAGCCAAGATTTGTTTTGTAAACCTTGTTATCGATTACTTCTGAAAAATCATTGTCAGCCGTTCCAACACCATAAATACATCCTCCAAGCGTTTGAATGCTTGTTTCAATCTCGAAATCAACAGATTCTTCATTGGTATAACTACCCGGAGAATTCATATTAATAGAGAATTCATCCTCAAAAGCAACTGTTAAACTTACTCCAGCAGTTGCAGTTAATCCTGCAAGGTTTGTGCAGGTTATATCATATTCAAATAATTCTTCATCAAACAACTCTTGAATTGGTCTGTTCCCTAATTCTGTAAAATCAAGTATCAACAAATGCTCTTTTTTGTAAGATAAAACTTCTTCCGGATAATAATCATCGAATTCATTCTGCTCGCCATTTTCTGTATAAGTACAGACAACTCTGTCAGTCGATGTCAATGTTAGCTCTGTAAATGGTTCGTTTGGATCAGTGATTGGGTTGGGAGTTATAGAAACTCCCAAAGATGGTGGTGTTGGATCATAAGTTAAGTATAATTCTGCAAGATGAGTTATACCATTTTCATCATTGCATTTTACATAGAAGTCTGCGTAAAAACCATTTTCATCAGGCGAAGGGTTGTTTAGATAGAAAAGACTTTCCTCACTGTTAATACCATAAGCAAAGTGACTTGTGCTCTCTTCCAAGTCAAACAAAAAATTATAGTTGAAAGCATTAGGAGGAGGATTTTGTATTGGAGAATATCTGCATTGTGAATCTTCTTCTGATTTAACTGTTACATCAAAAACTTCTATTTGAGAAGCACCAAGAGGCGGACTTTCAATCCAGATATTCATTGCGGGGGCATCAACGATGAACGGCTGAATAACCTGGCTTGGATTGCCCATATAATCCTGATAATATATCTGCAATTCATAATTTCCATTTATCAAGTAGTTGTTGGCATTCATGAGGAATAAAATATTGTCTTCTGTTGTATAATTAACGCTGTAGAAAATATTTTCTTCAAGTCCGATTATCTGTGCTGTAACTATTGTGACCTGCTCATCGAAAACAACAGTTATTTCAGGCCTGGAATTTGTTACTGTTATTTCATCTTTTATGTAAGTTTCTTGAGCTTGAGCTACAGATAATAATATCAGCAGTAAAATTAACACCTCTTTTTTCATTTTTTAAAATGAGCTTAGCTTTATTCAATGATTATTGTTGGTTCTCCGGGTGGCACTAAATCAAGAAGGACGAATAAAGAGCTGGTTGTTTCATGACCTGAGTAATCAGTGACAGTCATGAATACATTGTTAAGGGTTTCCATGGAGTTTTCGCCTTGAATTATTAGTGTTAATCTGAATTCATCCCTACCCTCTACTCTACTTATGCAGTCTTCTTGCTCTCCAGAGCATTCAAATATGCAATCAGAACCGCCACTTTCTTGTGTATAGCACAATGAATATGAGTCATCATCAACTGTGCCTATAATAGTTATTTCTCGAGTCCCAACAGTTGCGTTGTCAGTGTTTGGTATCAAGAATCCGTAATCTGCTTCAATCGCTTGAATAATAACAGCTGGCGGAGTGCTGTCAATAGTTATAGTTGTTGTTTCGGCTGTTTCATGGCCTGCAAAGTCTTTTAATCTTACTTCAACTATTTTTTCTCCATCTTCTCCCCAGTAAAATGTTTCTGGAATTATAAAGAACCTTGAATCATCAACTTCTTCAACATTAACATTTGTTTGCCATTCATCTGTGCTAATTGTCGCCCATAAATCGTATTCTTCGTTGTTAACATCCGCATAAACAGTTATTGATTCGTTAGGTGCCAAGTATTCTTTTTCTGGCTGTAATGTGAATGAAGGGGCTGTATGGTCAACTATTATCGTTAATGGTTTTCCATCTGAATCCTGCATGTAAATACCTTCAGGTCCAAGGCTACCATTAGGAAGTATCTTGTTTGCAGAAACGCTTAACTCATGCATTTGTTCTGATAAAGCATTGTTAAAATTACAAGTAAAGAAATTCTTTGTTTGTAACGAACAAGTAGCTCCTAGAACTGCGGGAGTTATGTCTAAAGATTCAACAGAGCCGTTTGCATTCATTGTGAAATCCAGTTCAAAGCTGGGGTTGCTGTTATCAACAACTATTCTTCCGTGATTATCGATGTTGTCGTCTGTTGCACTTATAACATTGAATAATGGGTTGCTTGGAGCATTGCTATCAAACACAAACAATATTTGTTCATCAAAGAACCCTATTGTATCAAGCTCGTTGCCTGCTTGGTCTTCTATCTGTATTGTGATATTGTAATTAGCATCATCCCAGCCATTTACTGGAAGATATTCTGCATTGTATTTTCTGTATCCATCCACGATTCCAAGTTCAGTTAAGGTTATTCCTGTCTCAATGGTTTTCGTTGTTGATTCGCCATTTTCGTCGATAATGAATTTTATTGAATCCTCTTTTAATCCACTGCCTGCAGGATCTTCTTCGAATTCAATTATTAAAGGATAAAATTTATTTGTTATTGTTCCGCCAATCGGGAAAACGTTGGTTGCTCTTAAAGGGCTGTTATCTATGTATAATGAATAGTAAGGAGACATACCTATGTTTAATGAGTCGTCTAATCCAAACACTAAATTATACAGGTTATTATCTGATGGAGAATATTCTAAATTGATGTCTTGACCAAACCATTTCTGGCTTCTGTCTTTGTCATATAAATAAACATTGTTTTCTTGTGAAAGATCTTTTTCTAATGATGGAGAAAAGGTTATTTTATGGCCTGTTGCGGCTCCTAAGAATTCAGAGCTTGTTATTGTGTAGAACTTTCCGTAATTCATGTATTGTATTAATCCTTTGTCGCTTGATAAAGGTTCAAAGTTTATGTAACCAGCACCCCAGTTAACTAATTCTTGAGTTGTGTCTATTATTATTTCATCGCTGTTTTTGTACGCATCGAATTTTAAAGGCTTTGTTTCAAGTTCTTGAACGGCACCAGGAATCATTGTTTGCTCGTATGAATAAGTTGGTGTGTATGCTGTTCCGGTTCCTTTGATTCTATAAATAAGTACATCTCCTTGAATATCTGAAGTGTATCCTGTTACAAAGAAATTTTCATCTCTAACAACTGTTAATTCCTGATAATAACTATCATCTGCAAGCGTTACAGAATCATAATATATGAATGGGTAAAAATTGTTGTTTGAATCTTTGAAACTTAAGCCTGTGCCGGTTAAAGCTATTAGTTTTTCAACATTAAACATTGGCTCCGGTATTGGTGGTGGTGGACCTTGAGTGTTGAAAGGAAGATTAAAGGTTTCAGTTGTTCTTAATCCGTGATTATCTTCTACTTCAATGACTACTTGTATTTCACCAATTTTATTGTAAAATAAATTTGTATTAACACTTATTGAACTTTGGAAACTATATTCGTTATTTATAGTTGTAGGCAATAATGAAAAAGTTGATGACTGTGAATTATCATCATATAATATTTTATAAGAGAATCTCACAACATTTTGTATGCTCTTAGTTGATTCTGCTATTAAGTCATAATCTCCATAACTTAATGTTTCAACAACATTGTTTTCTTTCATAGTTATCAAGCTTATATTTGAATCAACACTGTCTATATGTATAGTTGCGGTTCTTAAATCCTCTGTGTTTTCAATATCTTTTGAGTAAAAGTAGAATATGTAATCTTTCTCAGTTATTCCTGCTTCAGGCAAAATTTTTAATTCATTTGTATCGCTTACAGATGTAGGATTGCATCCCTGACCTTCGCATAAAATCAATTCTTCACAGCCAAAAGAGCCATCCCATGATTCGCCTAAAGTCATACCCCAAGTATTGCCGTTATCATCACTATACCAGTTAGGTTCTTTACAGACAAATTCCAATTCAAGAGATCTATAATATCTGCTTTCATCAAACTCATCGTTTGTTTCTTTGTTGTAAAGAGCTGTTACAGGCTTAAGTTTGTCAATTGAGAAAACAATCCAGTCTCCATCATTTCCTTCTGTCACTTCCCAGACTGTGCCTTCAGTTTTTTCATAAGAGATGTTGCATGCAGTATATAATTTGTAAACGCCAGAGCCATATAATTCAAGAGTTTTAGTGTGATAAAGATTATCTTCAGAGTCAAATGAACCGCTGAAAACATGGTTTTCAGCATCAAATATTTCATGCATATTTTCATATTGATATGTTTGAGTACTATATCTGCAGTCGCCTTCATTAATTGTTTCAACAGATATGTCTATTGATAAAACATCGAATTTTTCATATTCCGGACTTGGATTAGTTATGCTTTTATCACCTTCAACAGTTATTTGTTCCTGTGTTAAATCTGCTTTGTTTCCACGCATATCTTCGCAGTCAATATTAAACCAGTAAGTTCCATCAACTAATTGATTATAAGCTATTTGAAAATCAGTACCTGTAATATTTTCAATATTCTCTCCTTGTTCTTCTCCAGCAGAGTTTTTCAATGTTAAATCGCAGATAACCTGTTCATCAGCCGAAAGAATTGTTACGACATCGTTAAACCATCCAACAGCCGTTTCATAAGAATTATATTCATAAGAAAAAGTCAGTAAAGGATCTTTGCCGTCAATAAAAAAATCAAAAGTTTTTACAAGTTCTAAGTTTTTAGCAAAGTCTTGAGAGTAATAATTTAATGTAAATGTTTCGTTATTATTTTCCGAGTCTGGAAATGTGCGTATGAACGCTTTTTCTATGTTTTCATTGCTTAAATCAATCTCCATGTAAGTGGTTGCGTTATTGCAGTTTTCAAGAGTGCTTATACAGTAATAAGCTGTTAAGTTAGAAAGTGAATAAATCTCGTCTATAACTGCAAAAGATAAATTAAATTCCTTGCCGAAAATACTTCCTTCTTCGCCATTAACATAAGTTGTTGGCGAGTCGAAATCTTTTTTGCAAATTGGGTCATCCAAACAATCGAATCTTTCAGGATTTTCTGTTGTTGGTTCAGTAGGAGAATCATCATTTGCATCTCTATAACATTGTTCGCTATTTTCATCCCATTTGCATTTTCCATAGCCAAAATAATCATCGCTAATTGTTATAACATTATTTAAAGCATCAAGTTCAAAGTTATTACCTCCTGTACAATCAGCTTCATTATTATAATCACTACAAAAGATATCATTGATGCCTGCACAACCTTTCTGTCCTTCATCAAAGTAACAATCTCCAAACAAATTACACACATCATAATTGCAAACCCCTGCAAAAACAGAATTATCCTCATTGCATAAACCGCAGTTCTGTAAAACAGGATTATTTGGATGGCATATGCCTAAGTCAATCTCGTTTTCAACAATGTCAGGATAAGATTCCCAACTGCATTGAAATTCTCCTTGTCCATCAATGAACTTACCACAAGGATTACTTGCTTCGTCACAGGACTCTGATGAGAGATAATTATAGCAAGAATCAGCACCCACACAGCTTTCAAGATTTTCAACGCTCTTATCAGTTTTTTTCAAATAACAAGCATAAAAATTATAGGTTATATCATAACAAGTTCGGTCATTTATTGATCCACTTATATCAGTATATTCGACCTTGAAATCATTATTTTGAGATTGAAGAGCAAAATCAGCAAACATTCCATAAATACTATTGCAGTCATCACAAGGACCCGAACCAAGACAATAAGCATCTCCTGAACTAGGAGTGAAACAATAACCAACACAAGTAGTTGTTAAAAGCTGATTGTCATTATCACATTCGAATTTGTCAGTAAAGCCAACTCTACAAAATGACTCTTGATGTTGATTTAAACAATCTTCATGCCCGGTTGTTATTTCAACAATTTCAGAATTATACCATTCATATCCATCGCTGTACTTTAAAGAAACATAATATTTGTAAGTTGTTTCTGCTATTATAGATTCATCTGTGAATTGCGTTGTGTAGACATCAGTAATGGTATTTAATGAATAAAAGTTATTACAATTAGCACCTTCGCATCGCATAACTTTAACTTCTTCAAATAAATCAAAGCAAATATTTGGATAATCCCAATTAACAGTAATTGATGATGATTGAGGAACATGACCTAAACCAAGACTATTTGGACCTTGCTTTTCAAAACTACACGCAGGAATACATTGACATTGATTATTACAGCCAGTATAAGCAGGACTTGGACAGTTAATAATCCAATCTAATTCTGGATCGCATTCTTCAGCAGGAAGTTCAACTTGTCCATTTGGATTACAACCAGTTTCTGTATCTTCTATTTGACAGTTTTCATCACATCCATCGTTTGGTTGTTGGTTGCCATCATCGCATTGTTCACCAGATTCTAAAATAGTATTACCACAATTTGAAGGACATTCTTCTGGATCTGCAAAATAGCAATGAGAACAATAATCATCAGTAGTCCAATCTTCAACACCATAAGAATCACACCAACTATTAGATTCTGTATCGCAACTTAATCCACAATCAGGATCATCACCAGGACCGCAGTTAATAGGACAAACACCATTACATGCATTATCAGATTGGCAAGGTCTGTTTAGACAGTCAGCATCTAGTTCTCCACATAAAGAACAATAGTCATCAAAAACATTTTCATCACTATAAATATCATAATACACCCAATCTTCATTTACATCACAGTAAGCATTATCTGTTGTAGAGCACTCTCCAAAATCACATCCTTCTTGAGTAGAAGATATAGATGTGCATGAAGAACAATAATCATAGCAGGAATATCCTGTTGCACAATCTCTCTGTCCGACATATTCTCCAGTAGGATCTGCACATTCTTCATCTGCAGCACAACAGCTCATCCCTGTTCCACATTCTTCTGTGGTTATCTGACATTCAAGATAGAAATCAACAACTGCATCTTCTGTGAAAGAAACAATTTGGCTAACACCGGAGCATTCAGCGGCCTGAGCAGATATAGTAATCTCATTTGCTTCAGGAACATTCTGGATAGAATAATAACCTTCTTCGTTAGATGAACCAGTATAATCTGCAGAACTAATAACTGCACTCGAAATTGGTTGTCCAAACAAATCGAAAATATAACCTGTTATGGAATAAGTGTTGTCTAAAGGTGCACATGCACTATCCAGCAAACAAGAATCTTGATCTACATAAATTGTTTGAGAAGCAGCACAGCAAAAAGATCCTAACTCGGAAACTATTTCCTGACCACAACTACAGGATATATTTTGAGAAGTTATTGCTGATTCGCAAGAAAGCGATGGACAAGGAGGTGCACAAGTAGTTATGCATTCTTGAGCATCACCGACAGTATAAAAGCTTCCGTTTAAAGAACTACAAGCAGCTTGATCAACATATTGACCATAAGAATAATATGGTTCTTCGTTTAAACAACAGCAGTTTGCCTGAGCAAAATTAACTGCGATAATCATTAAGAATAATAACTGAGAAAATACTACAAACCTCTTCAAGTACGAAACCACCATCTTTTTCCGATAGAAATAATTATACTACTACTATATATAGTTTTTGATAGAATTCAAACTACATTATGATTTGGCATTCACAATCATCAGTACATTCTTTAGGTCCACCACATGAATCCCCCGTCATTTTTCCATCACAAGATTGATCTCCATAATATCCGTTACAATCACTATCACAAATTGTAGGTGCAATTGTTTCATATTGACAATTACTTGTACAGTAAGTTTTTCTTTTGTTGTTTTCGCAAGTAATTGGTTTTGCAGGTTCTATTTCATCGCAAGATTCATTTGCATCACAGTTTGTCGCGTCAGATTCGCATTTATTGTTAGCTTCATCGCCACCTGTTTCTATATTGTTTTGATTACAACTTATGCATTTATTTCCATCAGGGTCGTGAGAAAAACCGTCATCACAATCATCATCATTACTTGCAGTTTCTAAACACACAAAATTTTCAAATATGTAGGGAGTGCAAATTTCAAATTCACAAGAATCAGTACAACCTCGCTCTTTTTTGGCTTCATTTCCGTTTCCGTTTGTTATACTCCAAGAAAATCCTGGTTCTTGATCATTACAAAAAAAATTATATGCTATATTACCGCACTCGATGCCTCCACAAACACAATCAATAGGATAAGAACAACCTCCTCCATCACATTTTGCTTTGCATTTATAGTGTTTTCCAAAGTCAGAATCCGCATTAACAAATATGCCTCCATTTAAACCTTTATCTGTCGCACATTTTAATCCTTCATTACAGATTCCGTTTGCATCATTTCCGTTTTTATCAAGTAATGAGAATGTAGTTTCAAAACTATTTCCTAAAGTATAAGAATAACACGTTTGTTCTGAATATGTAACCTCAATATTTTGTGGTCCACTACATCTTTCATCATCTGAATCGCTAGTGTAATCACCACAATCTTGCTTGTTAATTCTTTCATCAAACATATCTCCTTGACAAATATTTCCTCTTGTACCATCACAAATTCTTTTTATCTCTCTTTTTACAATGTCATTTTCATCAAATCCTTCTTCAGTAATTATTTCCTGAGATGGTTCTATTGAAGGATTTCCAAAATAGGTATCTATGTTTGAAAAGCTTAGATTTGAACCATATTCTACTATGTCATAACAAGTATTGTTTGTTGTTATTGTTCCCCAACTATTTGTTTCATCACTGCAACAAGTATGGTTTGCTAAGAAAGGATTTTGAATTGTATGATATGGATAAGCAAAAGAATCGTTATCATTTCTATGTGGCAAACATTCATGTACTTCAACCTGCCAAATTGATGCAGGAGTCCATTCATTCAAATCATATTTTCCTCTTAACGAGATGTCGTGTGTGTTTATTGATGTGAATGCTTCTTCTTTTATTGTTTCAATTGTGAAAGTATTAGGTTCAAGGAATGGTATTGTTATTTCTGACAAATCAGTTATTATGGTAAATGATTCGTTTAAGTCTTTCCATTCAAATTCTTCAACGTTTGTGAAAAATGATAGGTCTAAAGAGCTTAAAACATATGGATCTTCTATTGAAGCGTTTTTATCGCCTATGTCGTCATAAATATTGCTTCCGGAAGGTATAACTACAGGGATGTCTTCAACCATTATTGAAATGTTCTGATAATCAATTTTTCCCTCTTCATCTTCAACAGTTATGACTGTATAATGCAGTCCCAGATCACTTCTTTTTACTCTATAGCTGGCATTCCTGTTCGTTTCTTTGAATAATTCTGATCCAGTCCAGTTCTTTACTCGATATTGTTGGTTTATTACAAACATTGAAGGGTCTGCCCAGCAGTTAGCAAGATCATAAGAACAAGCTGATTCATTAAATGTGCTGTTATATTCTTCCATCCAGCCCGAGTAATTATACAATATATTATCTTCGTCAGGATCTATTCCCTTTGGATTTAAGAAAATTTCCTGCCCTTCTCTCACAACAACGTTGTATCTCATACCAGAATCTATCCAGTCAAGTGCAGGCCCACGATTTTTTAATGCGAACTGAAATATTAAAGGATGTCCTCTTATAATTGATTCATTGTCAATTATCTGAAATACATCATCGAAATAACCTCTTTCACATTCATAGCAAGGATTCATAATTCTCACAAGTTTTATTTTAGAATCCCATCCTAAAAGGGGATTTTTATAGTCTCTCTCTATATCGAAAAAAATGTTTTTGTACTCTTGCTCTAACAATGATTGTATGTATTCATAGAATTTTTTGAAACGGATATTCTTTATTGTCTGAAAGTTAGCCATCGTTTTAACTTTGTTTTTTCCAAGTTGCACTATTAATGGATAGCTAATGTTTACGACAAAACTTTTATCTGAGAATATTGTTGAACCAGAAGGATTGTTTTCAACTGTTATATCATATCCAAGGTTTTCAAATATTGTGAAATTAACACATTCAGTCATTGCTTTAGAAATATAAGTGTTCAATTGTTTTTGAACACTGTTATCTCCATATCCAAAGTTACAGACTCCGTGAAAGTAAAAACCTTCAGTTTCACTAGCGTTAATCCTATTTGGGCCTTCTGGATCGCATAGTTTCGGAAGTTCAGCAATTCCAAAAGCGCCAGATGTAAAATCACAATTATTATCGGTTATGCTTTTTTGATAAACAGTCTTTACCAAGTCTAGAGAAGTATTAATAAAAGGAAAACTTGGAGGTCCAATATAGATGCAACTCCAATTATTATTAGGTTTGATGCCGTAAGAAATATTTGTATAATTGTAAAAACTAGTGTTGAAATAAGAATCGCTTAAATTAAAAGCCAAGTGGTCAACTCCTGGTTCATCCGGGTTCTGTGAACTTCCTCCCTGACTTTCATAAATTCTGCCACCCTGCAAAGAAAGAAGGTAAATGCCGTCATCAACAACCCTATCCAAGCAACTTTTAACATAGAAATTAATGGAAGAAGTCTTAACTGCTTCCTGAACAATCTTCTCAGCCTGCAATTGAAGTTTTTGCTGAACAATCGCATCTCTTGCAAAGAATAAGAATGTAAAAGTGGCAATTAAAACAAAACCAAGTATTATGAAAACAGTGAATTGACCTCTTTTTTCAAACATGAAAAAGAATTGATAAAACAACTATATAAAATAAGCGATTAAAAAAAGGAAAGTTAATGAATGAATCTGGCGTATTAATGGCATATTAATAATATTTTTAAGTATGAAAAACAAATCAGAAAGGAATTAATTAATAAATTCTATCCAAAAAAACCAAAAGATTTTCGATTTAACAAATAGCTTTATTAATTTTCTTAAATTTTTGTTTAAATATGAAGTTGAAATCAGAGAAGTTTGAAGAATTAATTTCAAATAAGAACATATTAGAAAAATCTTTGGAGAAAACAAAATTAGAATACAGGCTTTTCGATCCAGGACAATACCTTTATAGTTTATTATTAGAAAAAAGAAGAAATCTAGACATTTTTAGCGATGAATATCTTGAGTTAAGTTACACAACATTAATAGCTTGGAATATGAATGGAAGAGCAGCAAAACTCAACGAGATAGAACTATTCAAAGAGTCAATAAGAAGCAACAAAGAAAATATGACGCTTTTAAATAATTACAGGATAGAAAATTTATCAAAAGGAGAGTTTGAAAAAACGATTAATATAACAGAAAGCTTATTCAAAAAACTTGATCTTGTCGGAGAAAGCTGGACAGGAAATAAAATTAAATCAAAACTAGTTACTTTCTCCAAAACAATGCATTTTTTACTACCAAACTTGTATGTGCCTATTGACAGAAGATACACATTAAACTTTTTCTACAATAATAAAACCTTACAAACAGATAAAAACAATGAAAAAAATGATGAAAAACAATTAGTTGTGTTTAATGAGTTATTCAAAAAATTTCATAGCTTAACAGAAATTTACAATCTAAATGAATACAAAGACAATAAATGGAATAAAAACATACCAAAAACAATAGATAACGCAATAATTGGTTATAGCAAACTTTCAAAAGGTTTATAAACTAATCATTTTTCTAAAATCAAAGAATCCGAGTGAATAGCGTATAGGGTTAAAAAAAGTTATTTCTCTCGAAAAAATAAAATGGTAGAATTCAAATATTTATTAAGAGTAGCAAACACCGACTTAGATGGTAATAAAAAAATTTTATATGCATTAAGAAAAATAAAAGGTGTAAGTGTAATGATGGCTCACGCAGTTTGTGAACTATCAGGAATAGACGAAAACCGAAAAACAGGTAATTTGTCAAGTAAAGATGCAGAAAAACTAACATTGATTCTTAATGAAGTTGCAAAAAGTGGAATGCCAGAATGGCTATTAAACAGAAGAAAAAATCCAGAAACAGGAAAAAATAATCACCTAATAGGTCCAGATTTGAAATTCGCAAAAGAAAATGATGTAAAAATGATGAAAAAAATAAAATCTTACAGAGGATTAAGACATCAATGGAGTCTGCCAGTAAGAGGTCAAAGAACAAAATCAAACTTTAGAAGAAACAAAGGAAAAGGTTCTTTAGGAGTTAAGAGAAAAGGTTAAAATGGGCGATCCAAAAAAAACAAGAAAAAAGTATGATACACCAACTCATCCATGGCAAAAAACTAGGATAGAGAATGAGATAACATTGAAAAGAGAATTTGGATTAAGAAATAAAAAAGAGATATGGAAAGCAGAATCAATTTTAAATGGGTTCAAGCAACAAATAAAAACATTAAACGCTTTAAGCTCTGAACAGGCAGATAAAGAAAAATCTCAATTAAGAGAAAAATTACTTTCATTAGGTCTATTAAAAGCAGACCAACCAACAGATTCAATACTAGGTTTAGAAGTAAAAAACATTCTTGAAAGAAGATTTCAAACAGTTCTATTTAAAAAAAACCTTGCAAAAACAATTAATCAAGCAAGACAATTCATAGTTCATAGACACGTAAAAGTTGCTGATAAAAAAATAAGTGTGCCTTCACATTTAATAAAAGTAAGTGATGAAAGTAAACTATCATTTTCAAGTTCATCATCTTTGGCAAACACAAGTCATCCGGAAAGATTTTTTGAAGAAGTAGCAAAACCAAAAGTGACTAAAAAGAAAAAAGAAGAAGTAGAAGAAGTAGTGGCATTTGAAAAAGTTCCAGAAAACGAAGATGAGATTGCAAAGGAGATAGAAACTAAGAAAAACCAAAAGAGGACAAAAAATGAAAGATTCAACTAGGTGGGGAATAGCACACATTTTTTCATCCTATAATAATACTATCATACATATAACGGACATAACTGGAACAGAAACAGTAACTATTGCAAGTGGAGGACAAGTAGTGAAAGCACACAGACTTGAATCAAGTCCAACTGCTGCGATGGCTGCGGCAAAAAAAGTTGCTGATATCTGTAGAGATAAAGGCATAAATGCTTTACAGGTAAGAATAAGAGCTCCAGGAGGTCATAATGGATCATCAAATCCAGGTCCAGGTGCACAAGCAGCTATAAGAGCATTATCAAGAAAAGGATTAAAAATAGGATTCATAGAAGATGTAACCCCAACACCACATGGTGGATGTAGAAAAAAAGGTGGACGAAGAGGGAGGAGAGTATAAATGGAACTAAAAATAATTTTAAAACAGAAAGATAAAACAAATTTTTTGATAAAAGGAATAAATTATTCATATGCAAATTCAATAAGAAGGTTAATAACAGCTGATGTACCAACACTTGCAATAGAAGATGTATCTTTTAAAAAGAACAATTCAATATTATACGATGAAATAATTGCACATAGAATAGGATTAATTCCGTTGAAAACATCTGGTGCAGATGAGAAATCAAAAATAGTATTTACATTTAAAGAAAAAGGACCAGGATATGTCTATGCTTCAAGTTTGAAGACAAAAGATAAGAGTTGTAAACCAGTTCATCCTAAAATGCCAATTGTTAAACTTTTAGACAAACAAGAACTAGAATTTGAAGCAACAGCTATTCTAGGAAAAGGTTCAGAACATATGAAATGGAGTCCAGGTACGGTACACTTTGTTCAAGAGCCAAAAATCAAAATAAACAATAAAAGTTCAAAATTTGAAGAGTATAAAGATAAATACCCATCTAAAGCTTTCAAAAAAGGAAAGTTGGATGAAAAAAACATATTAAATAATAATTTAGTAGATGCATGTGAATGCATAAACAAAGATATATTAAATATAGAATATAGTAATGAAAATTTCATATTCCAAGTTGAATCTTGGGGTCAAATGAGTTGTGAAGTAATGGTTAAGAAAGCGTTAGAAATATTCAACGAACAACTAACAGAGTTTTCAAAATTAATGAAGAAAAAATAAAAGATTCTTGAACCCTTGATTGCGAGGGTGTCAGAGTCTGGTCAAATGACTACGGTTGAGGGCCGTAGGCCTTAGTGGTTGCACGGGTTCGAATCCCGTCCCTCGCATAAAAATGAAACACGAACAACTAACACAATTAATAAGTGAATTGAAAAAGACTTCTATAGAAGAAAAAGTGAGGATTTGGAAGCGAGTAGCAAGTGATCTTGAAAAGTCAACCAGAAGAAGAAGACAAGTTAACATATACAGAATAGAAAAAAATGCGAAGCCAAATGAAATAATTGTTGTTCCTGGAAAAGTTTTGGGTTCAGGAGAATTAACAAAGACAGTAGTTGTTGCAGCATTTAATTTCTCAGATTCAGCTTATCAAAAGATAAAAATTAAAGGTCAAGCATTATCAATAACTGAGTTATTAAAAAAGAATCCGCAAGGTAAAAAAGTGAGGATTATAGGATGATAATAAATGCGAAAAATTTAATACTAGGAAGATTAGCAACTTTTGTAGCAAAGAAAGCTTTGTTGGGAGAAAAAATAAGCATAATAAATAGTGAACAAGCAGTTGTTGTAGGTTCAAAAAAAGAGATTCTTGCTAATTATAAAAGAAAAAGAGATAGAGGAGCACCTTTAATAGGGCCTTTTTTTCCAAGACAACCAGATCGTTTTGTAAAAAGAGCTATAAGAGGAATGCTACCATACAAACTTCCAAGAGGAAGAATTGCATTTGAAAACATAAAATGTTATGTTGGTAAGCCAGAAGAATTTAAAGAGAACTCAGAAAGCATAAACAATGCTGATGTAGAAAAGATAACTAAAACAAGTTACTTAACTATTAAAAGTATATGTAAGTTTTTAGGTGGGAAAGTATGAAAGCAAAAATATTACAAACATCAGGAAAGAGGAAAAGAGCTATAGCTAGAGCAAGTTTAAAATCTGGAACTGGAAATATAACAATAAATAATTTATCCTTAGATTATTTTGAACCAAAGTTTGCAAGAATGAAGATAAAAGAACCTTTATTGTTGGTAAAAAACATTGCAGATAAAGTAGATATAAAAATAACTGTGCATGGTGGTGGAGTAGTAAGTCAAGCAGACGCTGTAAGATTGGCAATAGGAAGAGCGTTTGTGAAGTTTGATGAAAAAATTAAAGATGTATTATTAAATTATGATAGACAATTATTAGTTGCAGATGTTAGAAGAAAAGAAGTAAGCAAGCCAAACAGTCAAGGTAAAGCAAGAGCTAAAAGACAAAAGAGTTATAGGTAATGGAGGTAAATTTATGATGATGAAAACAGTTAAGTTTTTTGAGTTCCATAAATTCACAGAGGTGAATTTATGATAATACCGGTTAGATGTTTTTCTTGTGGAAAGCCAATAGGTCATCTTTGGGAAGAATATAAGGAAAAATTAAAGAAAAGTGAAGAACCAAAGAAAGTTCTTGATTCATTAAAAATCGACAGATATTGTTGTAGGTCTTTATTCTTAGGTCATGTGGATCTTATAGATATGGCTGCTCAGTTTAAAAAATTCTAATAATTTTTTTCTTTATTTCTTAAAAATTAATTTTAAATTAAAAAAATATATTAACTAGCTAAATAAAACAAATAAAAGATGGCTGATTTTAACAAGATTGGAAGGAAATGGCAGAAGGAATGGGCAAAAAAAGAGATATTTAAAACTAAAAAAAGTCAAAAGAAAAAATTCTATTGTTTAGAGATGTATCCTTATCCTTCAGGCAAACTGCATATGGGTCATGTTAGAAACTACGCAATAGGAGATTCATTTGCTCGTTACAAGCGTTTACAAGGATATAATGTTCTTTATCCAACGGGTTATGATTCTTTTGGTTTGCCTGCAGAAAATGCCGCAATTAAAAACAAGAAGAATCCAAAATTATGGACTTATAATAATGTTAAATTAATGAAAGAACAGCAAAATCAGTTAGGGTTAAGTTATGATTGGTCAAAAGAGATAGCTTCACATACAGAAGAATACTATAAATGGAACCAGTGGATATTCTTGAAATTCTTAGAGATAGGTCTTGCTTACAAGAAAAAGTCTTTTGTTAACTGGTGTGGAAAATGTAAAACTGTTCTTGCAAATGAACAGGTGCAAAATGGTATTTGTTGGCGTTGTTCAGCAACAGTGAAGCAAAAAGAATTATATCAATGGTACTTTAAAATAAGGGATTATGCGGATGAATTATTAGATGGCTTGGAAGAAGTTGATTGGCCTGAAAAAGTGAAGGTTATGCAGCGAAACTGGATAGGAAAAAGTAAAGGAACAACTATAAAATTTGAAATCTCAAAAAACGAAGAAATAGATGTTTTTACTACTAGACCAGACACATTATATGGTGTTACATTCATGGTTTTTGCTCCCGAACATCCAAAAGTAAGTTCTTGGGTAAAGGGAACAAAATATGAAAAACCTTTCAATTTTTTTTTTTCAGAAGTTATGAAGGAAGACAAATTTGAAAGAACATCAGAAGAATCAGAGAAAAAAGGAATGTTTATAGGGAAATATGCTATTAATCCGTTAACACAGGAAAAAATACCCATTTATATTGGTAACTTTGTACTATATGAATATGGTGGAGGAGCAGTTATGGCTGTGCCAGCTCATGATCAGAGAGATTTTATGTTTGCAAAAAAACACAAAATACAAATCAAGGTAGTAATTCAGCCAGACAATTATATTTTAGATGGGAAAAAAATGTCGAGAGCATATATTGGTGATGGCACAATGGTTAATTCTGACGAGTTTAACGGATTAAGAAATACTGATGCGATAGAAGATATATCTAAAAAGCTTACAAAGATAAAAATGGGTTGTCAAAAATATGAATACAAACTCAGAGACTGGCTTATTTCAAGACAGAGATATTGGGGAACGCCAATACCAGTAATTTACTGTGAAAAATGTGGTCTTGTGCCTGTTCCATTAAAGGAACTTCCTGTAAAACTTCCCAAAGATGTTAAATTTACCGGTTCAGGAAATCCTATGGAAACCAGCAAGTCATTTGTAAACACAAAATGTCCTAAGTGCAATAGAAATGCAAAGAGAGAAACAGATACAATGGATACGTTCATAGATAGCTCTTGGTATTTCTTAAGATATTGTGATTCAAAAAATAAAACTAAACCGTTTGGAAAAACAGCAAATTATTGGATGCCTGTAGATCAGTATATAGGAGGTATAGAACACGCAATAATGCATTTGTTATACGCAAGATTCTTCACAAAAGCCTTAAGGGATTTGGGTTTACATAACATAAATGAGCCTTTCAAAAGATTGTTATGCCAAGGAATGGTTTTAAAAGACGGAGTCAAGATGAGCAAAAGCTTGGGGAACATAGTTGATCCTGGAGACATAATAAAGAAATTCGGCCCTGATACAGCACGTCTTTTCACACTTTTTGCTGCTCTTCCAGAGAAAGAATTAGAATGGTCTGATAAAGGAGTGGCAGGAAGTTACAGATTCTTAAAAAGGGTTCTTAATTTATTAAATACAGATTATAAAAAAAGAAGCTCAAAAAATAATAAGGATAAATACTTAATATCAAAACTTAACTCCACTATAAAACAAGTCACAGAGAACATGGAAGAGTTCAGGATAAGCTCTGCAATAGGTAATATAATGGAGCTGATAAACCATATACACTCTTATTTGAATGAATCAGTTCATGAAAAAACATTTAATGAAGTATTGGAGAAATTAACAATTCTGATAAGTCCATTCACGCCTCATCTTGGAGAGGAAATGTGGAGTAAATTAGGAAAGAAAAAGTTTTGCAGTCTTCAAAAATGGCCTTTGTACAATGAGAAAAAAATTGATAAGAAAGCAGAAGCTTATGAAGAATTAACTCACATAACCACTAAGGATATAAACAAAGTTTTAGAATTAACAAATCTTAAGCCTAAAAGTATAACTTTAATAATATCTTCAAAATGGAAATACAAGTTCTTTCAGATACTCAAAGAAGAAATGCAAAAAACAAGAAATGTTAATGTATTAATAAACATTTTAATGGATGAGAAAGAAATGAAAAAACATGGACAAGAAATAGTCAAAATGATTCCTGTAATATTAAAAGATAGCACTAAGTTGCCAGAAGAAATCTTGAGTCAAGAAACAGAAATTAAAAGTTTAAAAGAAGTGAAACATAGATTTAAAGAAGAATTTTCATGTAAGATAATGATTGAACCAGCAGAAAAATCTAAATACTCAAAAGCAAAACAAGCAAGCCCGGGAAAACCAACCATTATATTAGAATAAGGTGCGTACCTGAAGGTGGACGCAAACTTAAATCAACAGCTACCTCAATTTTTCCTCAGCCCTGCAACCCTCTAGGCACCGAGATTAATACTTAGAGCTGCTTCATTCCTGATCTGACTCGATTCATAA
Organism: Candidatus Woesearchaeota archaeon; assembly: GCA_002686295.1. Taxonomy (GTDB): domain Archaea; phylum Nanobdellota; class Nanobdellia; order Woesearchaeales. The sequence goes on along the minus strand of NZBB01000006.1, from coordinate 39,419 downwards.
AAATCACGATCTTAGAGGACAAGGCATCGACGGTCCAATTAAGACCATTAATTTAAGTAACGCCGCCCTTCAGGCTTCAACCCTGCCAACATCCATTTGCAGTAACAGGTGAGGATGGGCCACCCAGTCTAGCGATGCTAGAAAATTATCCTTAGTTTTTAAATCTGATGCTTTCAAACGAAAATTTTATTAAGAAAACAATAGTATTATTTATTTTGGGATTATGAATAACTCGATTTTTTTTCTGGGAACCGGTGGAGATTCAATAGTTGTCGGAAAACAATTAAGAGCTTCTGGAGGAATAATTTTTAAGTTTGGAAGTACTTTATTTCATGTTGATCCTGGTCCAGGAGCATTAGTAAGAGCAAAACAATTCGATATGAATTTAAGAGAGTTAACAGCTATACTTGTATCTCATAATCATTTAAATCATTCGGCCGATGCAAACGCAGTGATTTCAGCAACAACTTATTCAGGCATTGATAAGCGAGGAGTACTTATTTGTGATGAGGAAACAATTCATGGTTCAAGTGAGGAAAAAGGAGCCATTTCAAATTATCATAAAGGACTTGTTGAAAGATTTATAGCTATGAAGCACGGAATGAGAATAGGAATAAACAATATTAACATAATGGCCACTTATGCAAAACATACATCAACATCTATAGGATTTAAATTCTATGCTGAAAAATTTGTTGTTTCATACACTTCTGATACAGAGTATTGCAAAGAATTAGTTGAAGATCATAAAGATTCAGATGTGATAGTTATTAATTGCAAATATCCTTCAGGTTTAATTCAGAAAGGTCATTTGAATTCTGAAGATGTAGTCAAATTCTTGCAGAAAACAAAACCTAAGCTTGCAATCTTAACACATTTTGGTATAAAAATGCTAGATGCAGATCCAATATATGAAGCCAGGGAAATACAGAAAAAAACCACTACTCAAGTAATTTCTGCAAGAGACGGAATGGTTGTTAATCCTGTTTCTTACGCTGCTTCTTTAAAACAGAAAAAACTCAGTTCTTTTTAATAAAATTTAAATATACAATTTTCAAATATTAGTTTTAATGATAGAAGCAATAGCAGGATATTTAAATCAGAACTATGACGAGATATTGGTAAGATTCTTTGATTTTTTAAATCCATTTCAGAATCAATCAGCAAAATGGATTATTATACCAGTAATAGTAACAATAATAGTTATGGAAATGTATTATGTACGTTATAAAAATGAAGAAGTAGGATGGAACACCGCAACAGCCAATAGCTTAGTGTTAATGTTTGTTTCAATGAATTTATTCAAGTTTTTAAGCGAAAAAAACTCTATTAATTTCACAAATATTGGTAGTTATGATTTCTCAACCTCTATGCTTGTGTTATTCATATTATTAGAGGGATTGTTCTTGTTTATAATGGATTTTTCTCATTTCTGGCCGAAGTTTATGGCATTCCATTTCTCAAACCATTTAACAGTCAATCTAACAGCATATATTGCAATTATAATTGTATATAGTGCCATACCATTAACTATGTCTGTTTTTATTGCTGCGACGTTATTCTTTCTTATAATAAACGTTGTTTTTTTTCTTTTCAGAATTTTTTATTAAAAAAGAGAAATTACGAAGTAACCAATAAAACATGCAATACTTATGAAAGGCATTGCAGGATAGAATTTTTTTTTCTTAGCAAAAACAAATAATCCAATAACTGCACCTGTTACCAAAAAGCTTATAGTTATAGTTTGAAAAAAAGCCAGTTGAGGAGTAAAACCTTTTTTTATTAAACTTTCCATTACAACACCTGCAAATATTAGCGGAAAAGCAACATCTCCTCCGCCAAGAAGAGCGTTATGAACTTTTGTTCTTTTAATTTTCTTTGAAATTTTCAAATGAATTTTTTTATTTTGTTCATAAGGTATCATCAAACCAGCGAACAAATTGTTTTTAGCTTGAAATTTAGCCATCTTAACCATGTGCTTACTTTTCCAGACTGCGTACATGTCATAAATAGAAATAACTATCAGCATTATAAAAACCCATTGCAAATCAAATATTGGAACTATTAAAACTGCAAGACCAGAATACATTAATACTTCTGTGAAATTATGTACTAGAACATTTCTTTTGAACATTTTTAAAAACGAAAGTATAAATGCAAAGAATAAAGCCAACTCGTATTCTATTAATACACCTAAAGATATGCTAATTGAAAAAAACACTGCCAAGAAAAACCATGTTTTCCAAAGGTTTACTTTTCCATACTTCATAATAAGCAATAACAGCAATGTACCAATTAAAACAGCCATTGAAAGAAATATGAATGAAGAAAAACCAGTTGTTTCAGGTCTGGGACCAAGAGTTGTTTCCTGATGTTCAATAACTATTGCATCATCTATTTTTTTTATTGATGAAATATCTTTGTTGATTAAGAACAAACCAAAAATTTGTGTCAGCAGAAAAATACTAACTATTATTATTATAACATTTAAATCATGCTTCATCTATGTTTTATTGTTTTGTTTCTTTTTAATAATTTTTTATTTTATAGAACTCCTCAAGATAAATTTTTGCAATATTTGAATCGTGTATTATTAAAATGTTTTCATCGTTTTTTTCATTTCCGTTCTTTGTTGGATTATAGCTTCCTGTAATAACTATTTCTTCGTCTATTATGAACGCCTTGTGATGCATTGTTCCAGGGTTATTATCCTGCATCACTTCAACTCCTGAATTATTTAAATAATGAAAAACATTGTATTTCATATTGGTACGTTTTCTTTCCATTATACCAACAATGTTTATTTTTTGATTTTTTTCAACAAGAAGTTTTGCTATTTCTTTATCTGTGAATGAGAAAGTCATGAAATAAACGCTTTTTTTAGCATATCTTAGTTTTTTCAATACTTCTTTTTTGCAGTTGTCTTCAGGGCAGAAATAGTTTTCAACCAATTTGTCATTTAAAAGAATGTTTTTTTCAGAAGTTTTTTTTTGCATTCCTTTTCTCAGTTCTTTAATTTCTGCTAAGTAATTTTTTGCAAGGTTTTTTGATTTGATAATCAACAAGTTATTATTGTTTAAATAATTGCCATTAAAAGTAGGATTAAATGAGCCAGTAATTATTTTTTCGGCGTTGATAATGCAGAATTTATTGTGCATAAGTCCTTTACTATTTATTGGTATGCCGTATCCTTCAAAATTTTCTTTGAATATCAGCACTTCGGCTCTCGCTTTTTTTAAGCTAGAAGTTAGATTTTTAAGATTTAAATCATAAAACGCACACAAAACTTCTGAGTCATTATTTATCGTGTTTATTATTGCTTGTTCACAGTTATCTTCTGGACAGAAATAAATTTTTATCTCTCCTTTCTCAGAGGGTATTTCTTTGCAGGCACAAATAAACAAAAGCATCATGATAAGAAATCTTGAATTCATAATATTTGTTTAAGTAAGAATTCTTTATATGTCCTTCCTGCTTTTTTTCGGAAAATTTACGAAATTATTTTTTCGAAACTTTTTGCTAATGCAAACTTTGTTCCACTATACTTCTTTTCAATAGTTTCTATTAATTCATTTTTTATTTCTTTTTTTCCTATAGATAGTTTTTTAATTTGACAAACTTTTATTATTTCTTCTTCTAAAACATTATTCAAGACGTTGTTATTGTTATTTTTTCTAAAAGTTTCATTTTTTAAGTATGATTCAAGATGTTTTTTTATTTCTCTGTCAAGATTAGTTGCAATCAATGTTTTTTTGTTGGCTTTTTTCACTTCAATTATTTTTTTGTACGAGCCAAATATGTTTTTTAGAAATAATCTTGCAATTCTGAATTCTTTAGAATCATCGTGCAGCAAATTTATTTTTTCACCGATTTTCTTGTTTATTCGCAAGTCTTTTCTAATCCTTTTTTCAATCATTCTAATAAAACATTCGTTGCAGTAAATTCTTTTAGTATAACTGAGTTTAACAAGTGCTTTTTCTCCACACCTACCGCATTTTTTGTTTGTTACCATTCTTGAATGATTATAAATCGAAAGATTTAAATAATATCCTTAATATACTATTCTTGAAGAGGGGATTAACGATTCTAACGTCATTTAATACTCACCTCTTTTTCCCGGGGAGATTCCGATATTCTTGGAATCTTCCAGGGTTTTTCAACTTAAACAATATTACTAATGAAGCGCCAATTATGAGTCCAAAAAAAAACAGTTTCAATGATTCAATATCGAAATTAATCCAAACAGTTCTTTTTTTAGGAAAATAAAGATCTAATCTGCCAAGTTCTAAAGCATATTCTGCAAAAGTTAAACTTGAACTGGTATCATATTCAATAAGGGTTTTTGCGTATTCATAATAACTATAGCCAAGCAATGGAAAAACATTTTTTTTCTCCTGTTCAAGAAGGATTTTTTTTATAGCTTCAAACTTTTCCTCAAGAACATTCTCTAAATCATCCTGATGAGTTGTTAGTGCGGTTAGTAAAATATTCGCTTCAGCTTTTGCTTTGCTGGCTTTAAATATGCAAATTGCAAACTCTTCTTGGTTGTAGTTATCAAAAGCTTCTAAAACTTCTTTTTTTACACTTTCAAGAAACCCTGGAAGATATAATTCAGCATAATTTATTCTTTCTTCAGCTTCAGCAGTTTTTCTAAGGCACACATTTCTTAAATGTTCATCATTGAGCTCAATTTTTTGTCCTTCCAAGTCAAAAAACTTTGACCAAGCAACTGCACTAAAAAGTCGTTCTTTTGCATAAGCCAATAATGAATAAGAGATATTTTCAACATTAATGTCATCAACATAATTTTTAGCATCAATTAATCTTTCTTTAACAATCATAAAAGTTTCTAAGTCATTCAAACTAATAATTTCAATTTCATTTATTAAAGAATTGAATGATTCTAACTCTAAAATGGTTTCATTAAATATTTTTTTTAATTCTTCTTGGCTTTTATTTGTGTATTCGAGAGTTCTAAATTTTAGGCTTGCAGAAAAACAATAACTGGCTTTTGAATAATAATTCCTTTCCGAATCAGAATCTTTGGAGAGGTTCAAAAAATTATCTGCAAAAATAAACAAAGACTCGTTTGATGCAGTCATATTTTTTTTTATTATTTGGTTTCTTTCACATAATATGTTTGCAATCTCTTCCATTTTCAGAGAATAATCTTTTGAAATAGCCAATTCTGCATCATTGTTTGAAAATTGTTTACCTGAAAAATGATATAGTGCTTCTTCAAGATTTTTTACTTTTACAATTTTTGTTTTTTTATCAACTTTAATATCTGAGAAATTTATATCTGATTGCCATTTTGGAACTATTATCTTTGTGAAACCTTTGTCGATAGCAGCATTAATTTTTTGTTCTAATCCTGCAACAGGGCCTATTAATCCGCCGGAGTTTATTGTGCCAGTAATAACTGTGTTTTCTCCTAGTTCAAGGTTTGACAAAACACCTATTGTCAGAATAGTTATTGCTGCTCCTGCACTAGGACCACCAACCATGCTTGCTTTAGCTCTAATAGTATAGAAAAAATCGTATTTGTAGCAATCTTTTTTTAAAAAGTCGCAAGCAACTTGATTTGCAAATCTAGTGGATATTTGTGTGTCTAATTTTGTTAATGGAAATGAATCTATGAATATTGCGCCTTTGCCTGGTTTTATTTCTAGAAATATGTCTGCTGTTCCTCCTTTCAAGTCATTTACGCCTCCAATTGTTAAGAGTGTTATGCTATCTGTTTTTGCTTGTACAATTGGAAGAAGTAGCATTATTAGAAGAAATTTTATTAACTTCATTTTTTCTTGTATCTTCCTCTTGATTCAACCATTTTTAATCTGTTAATGATTAATTCATAATTATTTACTTTTGAGTATCCTTTTAAAAATAGTTTGAAAGCATCTTCACTAATTAAATAGTGCTTGCTATCTAATGCTTGTTTGAATAGATGGATATCAACTGCTTTGTCCTCTATCTTTTCTGAGAAGAAAGACAATCCAAAGTCTATAAAGAAGATTTCATCTTTCATAATCATGTTTGATGTTGTAAGATCACCATGAATTATTCTTGAGTTGTGCATTATTGCAACTCCTATTCCAATTTTTTCGCAAAGAAATGGTTTTTCATCAAGAATATCTCTTATTTTTTCGCCTTTAATAAACTCCATTTCAATAATTTCTTTCTTATCTGTTTTTAGCAATTTTGGAGCTTTCACTGGTATTTTTTCAAGAATTTTGGCTTCTGTTTTTGTCCGATTTTTTCTAAGAACAGAATCTATTTCTTCAATACGATAATTTTTCTTAAACCTTTTTTTAAATATTCGGTTGTTCTCTAAGAATATAGTTGCTTCAGCACCCCAACCTATCTTTTTCATATTTATTTAAGAAATAAAAATGATTTAAAAGGATTTCCTAAATTTCACAGAATATCTCTTCAAGGTCGTTGCTTGAAAGATTTTTTTTGTTTAAATCTGCGAGAGTTCTTTTTTTTGAACTATGTTTTATTTTTCGAAGCTCTTCCTCTTCTTCTATTAATAAATTATCCATTTAAATTACCTCTTTATGGCTATTTTTCTAAGAGAATCAGGATTTGTTTCGTAAATATTGATGATATCTTTTATGGTGTATCCTTTTTCATTATCTAGCTGTCGGATATTTTTTAAGTAAGCTACATCTTCCCCTTTCATTGGCTGTTTTGTGCCTGTTATTGTTTCGTTGATTTTTGAGTTCAAACTTCTTATAGACGTATAGTTTCTGTCTTTACCTGACAGCATATCGAATGTAACCATGTTTGTTTTTGTTGGAATATATTCTTTTATGATGGCGTATTTTTCATTTGGAAAGTCTGCAAATGTTGGGTTCTTGATTAAATCAGTTGTTTTATAACCTCCAATCAAAATTGCACCAACTATCATGATTTTTCCAATATTACTTTTTCCTGTTCGCATTATTTTTTCAAGCATTCTACGTTTCACCTCTTTATAGTGGTTAAAATGTGAGAACTAATATTTAAATCTTTCGATTTATAACTATTGTGTAGTAGTTAATCGCTTTTCTTTATTTGAAAACGAGAAAATTTTTTACAGTTAAAACAAGAATAAACAAGTTTTTTAGAAATAGTTCTGACACGACAATTAACACTTGGTCTTAAATATTTGTAACAATGTTTACAAAACTTTCTTTTAAACTCAGATTCTAGTTTTATTTTGTATTTCATAGATATTTTTCTAGCCAAAGAAACATATCTATCTGATAACTCAGGACTTTCAGGAAAAATCTCATCAGCATTAAAGAACAAAGTTTTTATTCTGTTTTTTGCAATCCTTAAATGACTAGAGGGTTTCCTTGAATGTTTGGCAACCATGAGTAAATAAAAAACCTTTAGCTATAAAAATTTAATTAAAAAGAGAAATCAGCGAAATCATTAAAAATAAGGTGATATTATAATAAAAAAGATGGGGATATTTGATTTTCTAAAGAAAAAAAAAGAGAAAAGAATAAAATTTAATCAGATTGAAAATTGGTCTGAGAAATATATGAAAGATAATAGTATAGAAGAAATAATAAATTCATTCAAAAAAGAAACAAAAACAAGAATAAAAGAAGCTCGAGAACTTTTGAAAAAACTTGATGGTGCAGCACTTATGAATGAGGACATACCTCAAAGAGTAAAACAGATAATGGAAGGAAACAAGAAAAATTATTTAAGAAAAATAAATCTGTTTCTTGATGAGATAAAACCTCCTAAATTATGTGGTGAAGTAAAGGAATTCTCGAAAGAATTGTCAAAGAAAATTGATTATCTGAGCAAGGAAACACAGAGGAGTTTTATGGTTTTAAAAGAATTTGTAGAAACTGAGTTGGTTACAGTAGTTAGAAAAATAAAAGAAATAGAAGATTCGGCCAAAAGATTAAACTTCTTAATGAAAGAAAAAAAACTTGAAGAAATATCTAAACTAAAAGAATTGTTCTCACAATTTCATAATGCTAAAGAAACAATGGTTGCTTTAAAGGAATCAAAGAAGAAAAGAATATTGGAACTAGAGGAAATTGAAAAGAAAGAGAAAAAATCCGTTTTAGATATAAAAAAACTTGAGAATGGTTCCGAATACTCAGACTATTATGAATTGAAAAAAGAAAGACAAAAAATTGATTTAGAAATACAAAATATGAAAAAAGAATTATTAACACATTTTTCAACATTAGAAAAAGCTTTCAAAAAGTACAAACGACTTTCATTAAATGAAACATTGTTAGATAAATATATTAAAAACCCCTCAAAAGCAATTATTGAAGATGAAGAAATAGCGATATCAGAAGTTATGGATAAAATGCTTCTATCAATAAACAAGCTAGGATTAAAGGACAAGAAGAAAGAAAAAACAGAAGAAGAGATAAAAAAGTTAAGCAAAGAATTCTTGAAAGAAAAAAGGAATAAACTGAGAAAAGCCATAAAAGAACAGAGTGAAATAAAAGACAAGCTAAATAAAAATAATTCTTTATCAAAGATATCTGAATATAAAATGAAACTTGAAAAAAGAAAAAGGGATATAGAGAATAAAAAAGCAGAAATAAAAGAATTAAAAAAGAAAATAAAAAATGCTAATCCAAAACTTATAAAACAAGAAGTGAAAAAAATTATGGAAGAATTTTCTGTTATTATTGAAGATAATTAATGTTTCAATACTTCGAGTCCTGGTAAAGTGCCATCTTTAATAAATTCTAAGGAAGAACCGCCACCAGCGGAAACATGAAAGAACTTATCAACAAGACCAAGCTTATGTACAACAGCTGCACTATCACCTCCTCCGATAATTACTTTGGCACTCAATTCAGACAAGAACTTAGCCATTTCATAAGTAGATTTTGAAAAAGACTCAATCTCATAATAACCAAGAGGACCGTTCCAAAAAACAGTTTTTGCTTCCTTTAAAACTTTTTTAAACTCTTTTAAGCTTTCTTCTCCAACATCTAATCCAATCAAATTTTTAGCAATGTTGTCTGGACTAACAACTTTTAATTTTGAACTTTTAAGATTAGGTGCACAAACAATATCTTTAGGGAGTAGTAATTTTTCATTGTTGATAAGAAGTTTAGCTGCAACCATTAGTTTTTCTTCATATAAAGATTTTCCAACATTTTTACCGCTCGCCTTGAAAAATGTGAATATCATTGCACCACCTAACAATACTTTATCAGCTTTTGAAATCAATGAATTAATAACTGGAAACTTTGTTGAAAGTTTACTACCGCCCATAATAATCATAAATGGTTTTTTTGCATTTTTGAAATTAAGATTTTCAACTTCTTTTTGAACGAGAAAACCTGCACAGCTGGGCAGAAATTTTGTGATACCAGTAACAGAAGCATGATTTCTGTGGCAAACACTAAACGCATCATTTACAAATATGTCTGCGTGAGAAGAAAGTTTTTTGGCAAATAATTCATTATTTTCTTTTTCGCCTTTATGAAATCTAAGATTCTCAAGCAATATGACTTTGTTTTCAGGCACTCCGACATCAATGCAGTCATCAAGTTTCACAATATTTTTTCCAAGAAGCTTCATAAGCCTGATTGCAACCCCATCCATAGTTAAACGAGGGTTAAAAGAGCCTTCAGGTCTGCCAAAATGACTAATTATTATAACTTGTTTTGCCCTCTTTAAGATGTATCTTAAAGTCTGTAAACTCTTTTTTATCTTGAAATCATCAGCTATTTCACCGTTTTTATCAAGTGGCACATTGTAATCCACTCTCAAAAGAACCCTTAAACCTGTTATATCAACTTGAGTTAAAGTTCTCATAAATAGAAAAATGAGAAACAAGTTTAAAAAATTAACTAAAATTTAACAAATTGAATTTCAAAAGTTTTATAATTATAATTTATTTGTTTTAAGAAGGATGATTGAGGTTGTTAAAAAAGAATTGAGAAAATATGCTCATAGAGAAAGAGTATCAGGTGTATGCAGGTTTTTCAAGACAGGAAAAGGAGAGTATGGTGAAGGAGACAAATTCTTTGGAATTTATGTTCCTGATATAAGAAAAACGGCCACAAAGTTTAAGGAATTAGATTTAGAAAACATAAAAATTTTATTAGATTCAGACATACATGAAGAAAGACTTCTTGGGTTGTTTATACTTGTCAAGCAATTCCCAAATAATGAAGAAAGAATTTACAAGTTTTACATTAATAACATTAAAGCAGTAAATAATTGGGATTTGGTTGATTTAACAGCAGATAAAATTGTTGGCAAATACCTATTTGACAAAAATAAGAAAATACTTTATAAATTTGCAGTTTCAAAAAATTTATGGAAAAGAAGAATTGCGATAATTTCAACATTCTATTTTATTAAGAAAAACAAATTCAAACACAGCTTAAAAATTTCAAATATTCTGCTTGATGATAAACACGACTTAATACATAAAGCAGTAGGTTGGATGCTTAGAGAAATCGGTAAAAGAGATCAAGAAACAGAAGAGAAATTCTTAAAAAAACACCTTAAACAAATGCCCAGAACAATGCTCAGGTATGCTATAGAAAGATTTGATAAAGAAAAAAGATGTTTTTTCATGAAAAAATAATTAAAGTATTTTAAGAATTTCTATTATTCTGCTGCTGTAACCCCACTCATTATCATACCAGCCAATAACTTTAATCAGCAGACCATTTACTTGTGTTGATAGGGAATCAAAAATACAAGAATTAGAATTACCAATTATATCTGTGCTTACAAGCGGCTCTTTACTATATTCTAAAACTCCTTTCAAATGTTGCTCGCTGACATTTCTGAATAGAGAATTTATTTCTTCAACACTAACTTCTTTATTTAGAATTGCAACGAAATCAGTTATACTGCCATTAGCAACAGGAACTCTCATAGCCATCCCACCTAATTTTCCCTTTAGTTCAGGAATAATTCTTTCAACAGCAATAGTTGCACCAGTAGTTGTAGGAACAATATTGATTGCTGCACTTCTTCCTCTTCTTAAGTCTTTATGAGGTGCGTCAATAAGTTTTTGGTCGGCAGTATATGCATGAACAGTTGTCATGAAACCCTTTTCAATACCAAAATTATCGTTCAAAACTTTTACAATAGGGGCCAAACAATTAGTTGTGCATGAAGCATTGTCAACTATGTGGTGAATTTCTCTGTTGTACAAATGTTCATTAACACCTTTAACAAACGAGAAGTCAACACCTTTTCCAGGGGCAGTTATCAAAACTTTTTTAGCTCCGGCTCTTAAATGCTTTTTTGCATCTTCTTTTTTACGAAATAAACCTGTACTTTCAATAACCACATCAATTCTTAAGTCTCCCCATGGAAGTTTTTCAGGATCTTTTTCAGAAAAAACCTTTATGTGTTTATTATTAATTATAATCTCATTATGACCATGCAATATATTTCCTTTGAAAGCACCATGAACAGAATCATACTTGAATAAATGAGTCAAGGTTTTTGTGTCTGTTAAATCATTAATAGCTACAAATTCAATTTCTGATTCGCCCATTTCTCTAAAAGGATTTGTTATTCCTGCCTTTAGAACCATCCTTCCTATTCTACCAAATCCATTTATAGCAACTCTAACCATTAAAATACCTCTTTTTTTTTAAATTGTTGATTCTTTGAAGTTTTGGTTTGTTCTCTTCCAAACCTCTTCATAAGTTGTTAATTTTTTATTAATTAGTATTTCAACAACTGCTTCTACTTGGCTTCTTGCCAATGCAAGTTTGTAGGTGTTGATTAAAAGCAATTCTTTAAGCTCTTGCTTTGACATATCAGTTATTTGTCGCTCGAAATTCTTTTGGACTTCCTTTTTAACAATAGTTGTTAAAACCAATCAAAACACCCCATAATAAACTAATATTTATTTTCATATATAAAAATTTTTGGATTTGAAAAGAATGATTCTTGAAAATCTCACCTCTTACTCCCGAGAATCATTCTTTTAATAGTTATTAATTAAGGGTTTATAAATATTTTCTATTCTTTATGAACAGTCATTTTTTTAGATATACAGTTCTTGTTGGAAAGGCCATTTCAATCTTGGCTTTTTCAAATCTCTTTTTTATATCCATATTCACATTATTCTTAGCCGTTAGAATGCTTTCTAAATTTTCAATCCAGTAAATAACCAAGAAATTTAGAGAACTATCGCCAAACTCTGTAAAACTTACAATTGAACGATTTTCAGTATCAGAATTTTTTAAAATAACATTTTCCAAAATTTTCTTTGCCTCTTTCATTTTCTTTATAGATGTACTGTATTCTAAGCCAATACTTAATCTGACTTTACGGGATTTCTCTCTTGAAACATTTTCAAGAATCGAATTTGATATTTTAGAGTTCGGAACAATTAATTGAAATCCATCTATCGTTTCAACTCTTGTAGTTCTAATGCCTATTTTTCTAACCCAACCATCATAGTTTTCAATTTTTATTCTATCGCCGATTTTGAAAGGTTTATCGGTTATAATTGATAATCCACCAAAAAGATTAGCCAGCATATCTTGGGCTGCCAAAGCAAAAGCTAAACCACCTATTCCTAAACCTGCAACTAGTGAAGTTACATCATAACCGAAGTTATCTATTATTATTACGCCTGCAAAGATTATTAAAGTTATTTTCACAATCTTTCTTATCAAAGGAAGCATAACATCATCTAATTCTGATTTTGTTTTTGAGGCTATAGGGCTTATATACTGGACAATTATTGCGTCAACAAAGAATATTAAGAACCAAGCAATGTCAATTGTTAGGAGTATTTTTATGGTGTTCGCAAAAAATTGATTGATTGTACTACTCAAAGTTAAGGTTTTCAAAGCAATAATCAAACCTATAATAAATATTAGAAACACTAAAGGTTTTTCCATAACTTCAACCAACACATCATCAAATTTACTTTTAGTTTTTTCAGCTTTTCTTCTAAGAAGGTTTTTACTGGTAAAAAATATTATCCTGCCAATTATCATAGATATTATTATTATAGCAAAAAAAATTGCGTAGTCAATTAAACCATTTCCAAATAATTCAAAATTCAACACCATAATAGTTGTTTGTGAGAACAAGCTTTATATTTTTTATGGTTTATTGAATGACGCTTTCCATCCAAGAAAGATACTCTTCATTAATACGACCATTAATTTTTAAGATGCAAGGCAGATCATAAGAATGTAATTCTCTTATTTTATCCTTGACTTCTTCTTCATATTTGTCAATTGTTTTAACAAATAAAATAGCTTCACTTTCTTCTTTTAATTCTCCATCCCATTCATAAATTGATTCGCAAGGAACAATATTCGCACATGATATGAGTTTTTCTTTCAATAATTCTTTAGCGATCTTCTTTGCTTCAGCTTTGTTTTTGCAAGGCGAATAGTATAATTTCATTTTTTCTTTTTATTCTCGATATTTTTATAAGCTACTAAAATAACTAAAATTATCTCGATTAATATGATTATTGGTTTAATTATGCGATGCATTTCTCCAAAGTAATCAATTGTGCCAATGAATATGGCTATTAATCCTGCTATTAAGAAACCAGATAAAATCCATTCTTTTAAAGAATTTTTTTTATAAGGTAGGTAAATGCTTGTTATAACTGCTGTTAATCCAAGAATACTTGACATTACAAAAACAAAAAATTTGTGCTTGTCGCTTTCTTCTTCATAAGTTTTATGGCAAGTCTCACATTTATATGCTTTTACGCATCCACCTTCATATATAGGCTCTAATCTTCCTTCTTGTTCATCACAAGCAGTTACATCTTCATCATTAAAACCTGTGCTTGTACAATTAAGTGTTTCTGGAGGCAGATGAACTTTATCCAAATAAGGATTCTCATTACAAAAATCATCATAGTTTGGTTCTTCGTATATAGCATTTATAAAACTGAAAATAAAAACTGCAAAAAGTATAGCAATTGATGCTATTATAGCCGATTTTTTTATGTTTATCATTATAATAATTTTATCTCTATGATTGTTATTTATTTTTTTTATATAAACTTTTCTCAAGTAGATTAAACACTCTGTCAAGGTCTTTCTGCTCAACAAGGTTTCTAAGTTCTAATCTTGCAGAAGCTTTTGCAAACCTCATTATACCAACTATTATTCTTGGACTTATTTCAACCAAGAATTTCTTTTCATCTTTTTTTAGTTTTGCTGCAAAATCAACTATTTGTTTTTTCAATTTTTCATTAAAAGCAACATCTATTAATTGAGAGAATTCTATGTAATCTCTGATAAATAAAGAATCGTTTATCTCAAGGTTTTTGTTTCTTTCGCTAACTATCTTTTTGGCAATATTTATGAATTCTTTATGTCCAGGTCTTCTAATAAAGAAAACTATGTGGAATCTTGATAGTAAAGCAGGATCGAAAGGAATTTGTTTTAACCAAGTAGAGGGTGTTTTACCAACAAAGCGATCTCCTTTTGGATTGGCTGTTGCCAATAAGTTTATTCTTGCATCAAATTTTTTGTGCTTATTTCCTTTATCATAAGTAATAAACCCTTTTTCCATTGCATTCAGTAATGATCCGCGATCTCTTAATTTCATAAGATTTAATTCATCAACGCAACAAATACCTTTATCGGCTAATGGTAATAATCCTCTTATGACTTCTTTTCCTTTGATGGCCGCAGTTAATCCTGCCGCACTTATTCCTGAGCCAAGACCGAATGAAGAGATTGGTGCAAACTCATTTACAGAGCGAAGAACATCTGTTTTCCCTGTGCTCGGATCCCCTAATAGCAATAAGTGTACTTTATCTTTTGCAAATAATTGTAGCATTGCAGCTTCTTTGACTTCTTCCAAGCCAACAATGTGTGGAGCTATAAAATATCTTATTTTTTTTTCTGCATCAACAGAGAATTCTTTATATTTTTTCTCTCGAACTTGTTGTTCGACAACATCATTCCAAACAGTTATTTTATTTGTCAAATCTTTTTCTTCTAATGCTAAATTTATAACTGGAAAAGATTCATCTTTAATGATTTTATCAGATATTTTTAATGAAGAGAAAGCAATTCCTATTTTGCCAAGTTTTAACAATTTTTTAACTTCTTTGAAATCGTTAATTTCCAAGTATTTCTTTAGTTTGTTAAGATTTCTTTTTTTGCTTTTAGATAGTGGCAAAAGTAGCTTGATAAAGGACATGGTTATCCAATAAATAAGCAGAACATTTAAATTTTTCCAAAACCTTTTTATATAGACAAAACTATACTGGTAAAGGGGGAATGTATATAGATTCTGAAAAATGGATGATTTCGACCGTTTAATGGAAATCCAGAAGCTAACAGCTGATAGGATTAAAAGAGAATCTGAAGTAGATAATAAAATAAAAATTTTAGATATCTTGAATGAGTTAGTCATTAGCAAGGGAAAGAAGATGCAGGTTGAAGAATTGATAATAGAAGCGAGTATTAGAGGGTTGTCTGAGGCGGAAGTTATGGATTCTTTAAATTCTTTGAAAAGAGATGGTTTAGTTAAAGAACTCGATATGGGATTTGTACAGCTAGTTTAATTGTTGTTCTCTAATGTGTATTTTGTATCACAAATATATATATGTTTTTTTGTATATTGTTTGTTATTATTTGTTTTGAGGTGATTTAAGAATGGTTGATGAAAAACATTATTTTGGTATTTTAGCATTAGTTTCTATCGTGGCAGTTGTTGGTTTTGTTGTGATGTTTACTAACAAAAGTTCAATGAGTGCTTCTTCTGTTGAAGGAGTTATCGCTGATGAAGCTGGAAATATTGGCGGAGAGGCAATAAGAAGTTCTGCTTCTAGAATTATAAGAGATGTAGATATAAGAGATGAAACTTATAATCTTGCAGAGAAGTGTGAATGGTTTTATTCGGATCAGGTAGTTAGTGATGATATATGTAGCACTTCAGTAGTCTCGTCACAATGTCCTTCAGGAGATCTTGTTTTGAGCGGTTCATGTTCAACAAATGCTATGTATTCTGCATCAATTGGAAATGGAGCAAATCTCAGATTTGGTGGATTGGATTATATTGGAAATCCAAATGAAAATTGGAAAATGTGGAGATGTTCTTGGGATATGAAAGAATTATGTAATAATTCCGTTGGAAATGAATATACCTATCGTTCAGGAATCCTCTGTTGTTCACCATAAAACTAATTTATTATTTATTTTTCTTCTTTTCTTTTTTGAACTAAGAGTTTATTTAAATTTTTAATATCCAAACAATGTTTTCTGAGAAATATTCTTGATAATATCGTCAAAATTTGTGTCGAAGAAGCCAAGTATTGAATCTGCAAGTGGCTTTATTTGTTTCTCGATGTAATGTTCATAGTCTATTCTGCTTTTCTGCAACTCCAAAGGTTCAGGTCCATTAACAGTTACAACATACTCTATTATATTGCTCTTTAACTCTTTCAACATTCTAGCAGCTTTTACATGAGGAGGTGTTGTCTTAACATATTCATCAAGTTTTTTCCTTATTGCTTTTCGATAAATTAATAATTCATCATGTTTTCCTTTTTTCAAATCATTAACAAATTTCTTAACATAAGAATTCACTTCTTTTTTTTCAAATATTTTTTTCAATAACTCATATTGGAATTTCTTTGCTAATTCAGTCCAATCACGTCTAACAAATTCTAATCCTACAAAATCCATCATTTCTTTTCCATTTTTAAATAGCAGGCCGGCATATCTTTTCTTGCTTCCTTTTTCAGAACCACGAGCTTTTGGCATTAAAAAACGTTTGTAAACCTTTTCAAACTCTAATTCCAAAAAGTTTTCACAACCATACTTTTCAAAGTTATATTGATTAAAGAAATCATTAATATCTTTCTGAATTTTCAAACCTATCTTATCTGCCTCTTTCTTATTTTCAACATCAAGATTAATAAAGATAGAATCGGTATCTCCATATATTACTTCATATCCTTGTTTCTCAATCTTTTTAGCAGTTAATTTTATGAAAAAATGACCAAAATGTGTTATCGCATTAGCCATTTCAATACTATGAAATCTGAAAACTGGATTAGCCATCACTCCAAACATAGAATTCATAACAACCTTTATTGCATAGCTACCAGTTGCATCTTTCTTCTTTTTGATGGCATCTCTTGCTTTCCAGAGTCTTTGAATCATATCTGATAAAATACCATGTTCTTTTCTAAAGCATGCACCATTTGGTGCTTTAATTAAATTTTTGCCTTTGCAACTAGGAACGTATGTGAAAGGATCTATATTGAAAGTTCTTATAATGCTAGGATACAGACTTTTAAAATCACAAACAATCACATAATCGTAAATACCTGGTTTTGGATTCATCACATATCCTCCCTGAATTCTCTCTTTTCTTTCACCAAACTTTGCTGAAGGTGCAACAAATCCTTTTTTTCTTAAATCTCTTAAGTATAAAGAATCAAATGAGGATATACTTCCTTCAACTCTGTCAAGAGGTATGCCTGTTAACATTGAACGATTAACAGTTAATGATAAAACACCTGTTTTTTCTAATATCTTACTAACAAATTCTGAATCTTTTAAGTTATAATCAGCCAGTTTTTGAGGATTTTTTTTAAAAGCTTTTTCAATCTCCGCACCTTTATTTTTTTCACCAATAAGTTTTTTTTCTCCCAAAAATTCTTCTGCAGCAGTATCTAATTTATAATTTTTCAGTTTAACAAAAGATATTTTTAACAGTTGAATACCATCAAGAACCATTCTTCCAGGCATATTAACTTTTGAACTTCTAAAAAAAGATTCTTCTAAACGTACTTTGCAAGGCCAATCAATTCTTCCAAGTTCAAATGGAATATTGTGCTGTTTGAATTTTTGTTCAAGAATATGAATGTCAAAATCTATGACGTTCCAACCAGTTATTATGTCAGGATCTAATTCCAACAATTTTTTTTTGAAAACTTCGAGCAATTCTTTCTCATTCTTCACACTAACACTATTTTTTAATTTTTTATCAGATATAATAATTGTCTTTGCAAAACCTTTAGTAAAAATTGATATTGAATAGAGTTCTTTAGCAAAACGATTAGTTTCTATATCAATTGACAACAATTTCAAATCCGGATTGTAATCGCAAGTTTTCAGTTCTGGTTCTTCATAAATCCTGTCAACTAACTCTCCTTTTTTATAATCACCTTTTATGTCAAGAGTTGATTTAATATCATAATCCATAAGAAATCGTTGTGCAAATCTTATATCAGCTTCAAAACATTCAATTTTTTCATCCTCGAGCTTTTTCCTAAGTTCAGGAACCTTTCTTGGCAAATCAAGTATTATTTTAATCATTTTTTTTTTTTTAAAATTTTTCAAAACAGTTTTTTCATATTCGAATGTTTCAATTTTCAAAGCTTTTTTCAAAAATTTCTCTTCGATGAAGAAATATGGTTTATAAGAATTAATTGTTAAGAAAGAATCGCCGTTTTCTAGCCGACCAAATAAATACACAACTGCTTTATCATCAACAACTCTATAAGTAGAATAAACGATAAATCCTTTCATACTCTTAAAAAAATTTATATGTATTTAAAGTTAGTGGATAGCTTTATATATCAATAATCACAACTTTCATTTATGACTAAAAGGATTATGATTGTTAAGAAGGAGAAATGCAACCCTGAGAGTTGTGGAGGATACCTGTGTATTAGAGTGAGTCCTAGCAACAGAATGGGAAAAGATGCCATTGTGAAATCTGCAGATGGAAAAGTAGAAGTTAATGAAGAAGTAATAACTGACGGTGATAGGATTGCAGCCAATAAATGTCCTTTTAATGCTTTAGAGATGGTTAACCTACCTGAAGAGCTTGATAAAGAACCAATACATAGATATGGAAAGAACGGATTTGCACTTTACAATCTGCCAACACCAATGTTTGGAAAAGTTGTTGGAATAATAGGTAGAAATGGTATTGGAAAATCAACAGCCGTTAAAATATTGGCTGGTGTTTTAAAGCCAAACCTTGGAAGAACTGATAAAGAATCTTATGAAGCAAGCTACAAAGAATTAATAGATTATTTCAAAGGGAGTGAAGCACAAATATTTTTTGAGAAGAAAAATAAGCAAAAAATAAAAATTGCTTACAAACCTCAACAAGTAGATTTAATACCAAAAAATTTCTGTGGTTCTGTAAAAGAATTGTTGACCAAAGTTGATGAGAAAAAAAAACTTTCAGAAATAGCTAAAACACTAGAGCTTACAAAAATTTTAGATCATGATTTAAAGAATATTTCTGGTGGTGAATTGCAGAGAGTTGCGATAGCTGCAACAGTGCTGAAAAAAGCGAATATTTACTTTTTTGACGAACCAACATCTTATCTTGATATTAAACAGCGTTTGAAAATATCAAAATTTATCAGAGAAATGGCGGATGAAAACACTGCTGTAATAGTGATTGAACACGATTTGATAATACTTGATTACATGACTGATTTCATTCATTTAATGTATGGAAAAGCGACTGCTTTCGGAGTGGTTTCTTCAATAAAAACAACTAAAGCAGGCATTAATGTTTATCTTTCAGGATATCTTAAAGAGGAAAATGTTCGATTCAGAGCCAATGAAATAAAATTTTTGAAAAAAGCACCAATTAAAAAAAGATCCTCATCTGAACTTGTTAAATGGAATGAATTTGAACATTCAATCGGTTCTTTCAAACTTGGAGTGAAAGAAGGAAAAATCTACCATGAAGAAACAGTTGGTGTTTTGGGAGAAAATGGCATTGGAAAAACAACGTTTGTAAAACTGCTTGCAGGAGAAATTGATAGTTCTAACAAAATAGAAAAATTAAAAGTTGCTTATAAGCCACAATACTTGGTTTCTGATGATGAACAAGTCACTTCAATTCTTAAAAGAGCGATTGAAAAATATGGTTCTTTACTAATTGATCCATTGAGATTAAAAGATTTATTGCTTCAAAAATCTTCTGAGTTAAGTGGAGGAGAATTGCAGAGAGTAATGATTGCTAAGTGTTTGGCTGAGGATTCTGACATAATGTTGATGGATGAGCCATCAGCATACTTGGATGTGGAGGAAAGATTAATAATTTCAAAAGTCATCAAAGACGTTGTAAAACAGACAGAAAGAGCAGTTTTAATAGTTGATCATGATTTGTTGTTTCTTGATTACTTATCAGATCAATTAGTTGTTTTTGATGGTGAACCAGCAGTACAAGGTTTTGTTAACGGTCCTTTTGAGATGGAAGACGGTATGAACGTTTTTTTGAAAGATTTAAAATTAACTTTTAGACGCGATGAAGAAAATAATCGTCCAAGAGCTAACAAGCTTAATTCAAGACTTGATAGAGAACAAAAATCTAAAGAAAAATTTTATTATGTGTAATCAAGCGTTATTTCTCCAGAATAATATCCTTCTGAAATATTTTCAGTATTTATTCTGAGATTAATGCTCAATTCTTCTTGAACATTTAAGAATTCGTTTATATTTATGAAATTGTTGTTCATTGTTTGAATTGTTTCAAAATTGTCAATTGAGAATTCTATTTTGTCAGCATCAATCTCTGTTTGTCCACTTGTTGGATTTGTACTCTTGATTTTTATCAATGCTTCTTCATTACCAGTATTTTTTACAGTTATTGTTTTCATGGCTGTTGTGCCTTTTTCTGCATCTAATTTTAAAGAACTATTAGCAGTTATTGATGTTAAGCTTTCATATTCAAAAAATTCTGTTTTTGAATGGTTTGTTCCTTCACAATCTGTTAATGTTGTTGTTATGATGTAGTTTCCAGACTCTGTCCAGTAATTCATTGAGAGATTTCCTTTGAAAATATTTGTTGTTTCATTATAGAATATTTTTTTTAGTTCATAATTATTGTTTTCTAGTGTTGCAGTTGCTGTTTTACTACAATTATTCGTTTTTATTGTCACTTCAAAGGTTTTGTTTTCTCCGGCTATAGGCATTATTTGGTTTCCTTCTTTTGAAAGATTGTCATCTCTATTTATTTGAAAACTAAAGTTATAATTGTTTGTTATGTTTATTTCTAAGTCTATGTTTATTTCTGAGTTATTTTGTTCATAGAAAAATGGTGTTGTAGCGTTGAAATCTGCTGAGTTGTTATTTGTGTCTTGGTTGTTTATTCTGCGTAGGCTTTGTCCTTCATTAGTTCCTGGATGAGGATTGTTTTCAAACAAGTTTTCATCTTCTATTAATCCCCATCCTATTGCATCTATTATTTTAGTTTGATTTATTAATGCAATACCTGCATTGCTGTTTGAGAGAGTTATTTCTTCTTCATAGTCTGCATCTGGCCAGAAAGGATTATCCTTGTTTAAGCTAAAATTATTATCTGCTATCAACAAGTATCCTCCGGCCAGTATTGCAATAGGGGGCAGAGTTGCGTCTGAATATGAGAACTTTGTGGCTATGCTCCATCCAGATAGGTTAATGTTATTTGCTGTTGGATTGTATAATAATATTGCTTCTCCTCCGTGTTCGCTACTAAAAGGATTATAAAGTACTTCTGAAATTATTATTGATGCAAATGCTTGTTCTGATAATGCAATTATTGTTATTGTTATTGTTATTATTATGAAAAACGCAAACTTTTTCATTTAGTAGGTTTTCTTTTTATTCTTAATAAGCGTTTGCCAATTTTTTTCGGAAGAATTTTGTTGTTATTGAAAATACTATGAAAATGACTAAAAAAATATTTTTTTTGAGCTCAATTTTGTTTTTTATTATTTTAATACTTTTTCTGCCTTTGAAATTGCTTGTTTTTTGCGAACAAAATTATTTTTCTTTATTTGAAAAAAACAATGTTTATGAAAACATGGATATGTCTGAAGTGAAATTAATTCTTTTAAATTTGTTATTTTTTTTTAACGAAGAGGAAGAATTATTTTATTTCTCAAGCGATGAAAAAGCTCATTTAGAAGATGTGCGGATCCTCTTTAAAAAGCTTTTTTTATTATTAAAGGTTTCAATTGCTTTATTATTTGTCTCTCTAATTGGCTTATATGCTTTATCAAAGAATTTTCAGGACGAATTTTTCAAAGCTTTATTCTTATCAGGTATTTGTAGCTTTGTTTTTTTATCATTGTTGTTCTTTGCAAGTCTTAACTTCTCGATAACTTTTGACGGATTTCACAAATTATTTTTTCCTCAGGGAAACTATCTTTTTTCAAGCGAATCATTATTAATAACATTGTTTCCGGAAAAATTTTTCAAAGATTTTTTTATCCGTGTGTTGTTTGGTTCTTTAATATTATCAATTATATCTGTGCTTCCTCAATTATTTTTAAATAAATTGAAGAAATGATTGTTGTTCTTTAATATGTGTTTTGTTATACAATAGTTTTTTTATATTGTTTTTTTGTATTTTTTTGTTATTGTTTGTTTTGAGGTGATTAAATGGTTTTGATGAAATCTGATTATGAAGTATTAAAACACGGAGATTCTGCTCCTTCTTTTTCTTTATCTGCAACTAATGGAAAAAATTATTCTTTAGAAAGTTTCAATGGTTCAAAAGCTTTGCTCGTTATTTTTATGTGCAATCATTGTCCTTATGTAAAGCCGAAAATTGATGAGTTAAAAAGAATAACTGCTGATTATAAAGATGAAGGTTTAGCAGTGGTGGCTATTAATTCTAATGAAGATGATAATTATCCTGAAGATAGTTTTGAGAAGATGGTGCTAATGGTTGAGGAAAAAAACATGAATTTTGTTTATTTAAGAGATGAAAGTCAGGATATTGCTAAAGCTTACGGTGCAGTATGTACACCGGATATTTTTCTCTTTGACAATAATTTCAAACTTGTTTTCAGGGGAAGAATAGATGATTCTCATGGTTCCGAACCAGTTAACAGACATGAATTATATGAGGCCATAGATCAATTTTTAAACTCTGGAAAAATAACTGTTGAAGAAAATCCTTCTATGGGTTGTAGCATAAAATGGAAATATTAAAAAAGTTTTTTATCTAGCAACAATTAAAGTACTAGTTATCTTCACGTCTGGCATGGATCTTATATTTTCCATTACAAAAGTTCCTGTGTCTTCTGGACTTTTAGATTTAATTTTTACAAGCAAATCCCATTCACCAAATAGTATGTGTCCTTCCAATACTTCTTTGAATGATAATAGTTCATCAAGGCACTTTTTTTCATCACATTCAAGTAATCCGATTAAGACATATGCTAACATTTTTTTATCCCTCTCATAGTTATTGAAAATAAATCTTTTATTTAAATCTTTATCTTTCTTGCAAAACTCAAGAAGGCCGTATGGCCAAAATCCTTTGTTTTTGGTCTTAAAACTGTTTCCTTAACAGTCCATTCTCTTTCTATGATTTCAACGGTTTTTTCATATAAAAATTTTTCAGATAATGAATTAACAAATTTTTGGGCTTGAGAAATGTTTGGGTTGTAAGATACAACGAATCCGCCTGTTTTCAAAACTTTCTCTGTGGTTTTTATTGCTTTCCATGTCTCCGGAAGGTCTAGAAGCACAACATCAACATCCTTTTCTTTAATTTTGTTAGTATCATAGAAGTCTGCTTTCTTTAATTCAACATTTTTCAAAGACAATTTCTTCAGATTTTCTTTAGCAACTTCTAAATGTTTTTTATTTATTTCGTAGCCAATAACTTTTTTTGCAATCGTTGCTGTAAAACAAATAAATGCACCTGATCCAACACCTGACTCTAAAACTTTTGATTTGTTGTTTATGCCTGTATTGGCTATTATCGCAGATATATCTTTTAGAGTTATTATCTGTGCGAGTCTTTTCAATTGTTTATAGCTGTCGATGAAAAATGGTTTCATAACAAAGAATTCTTCTTTTCCAACTTTGAAGGTTGTTTTTTTCAAGTCTTTTTTAGTTATTTTTCCGTATGAAGTGCTGAAATCCTTGTTTTCATCAACTAAATGTTTCTCGAATTTTGAAAGAACTATTTCTCTGTTTTTCACTTGTACTTTTCTCTCTTTTTTCAATAGAAGTTTTTTTGCCATTTGAATATTGTATGAAAAGCAGGAGGAGGGATTCGAACCCCCAACCTAGCGCTCTGCAGGCGCTCGCCTTAGCCGTTTGGCCACTCCTGCGATATATAGACTGAAACGTTCTTTTTTTTATAAAGCTTACTAGTTGTTGTTCGTTGTATGAAGAGCATTTAATACTTACATTGTAAGTATTTCTTTTTGTTTGAAAAATAAAACTTCTACTTACATTGTAAGTAAAATCTTGTTTGAGTTTGATCATAATAATTATCATTGCATTTTTAGAACAACACAAATAAGTGTTTGTGTTATGTTGCTTATTAGTCGCGATACTTTATTTTTTAGAAAAATATGGACCTAGAGGGATTCGAACCCCCGATCCTCAGCTTAGAAGGCTGATGCCTTATCCAGATTGCCCGATTTTAAACCTCTAGGCTATAGGTCCATTAATTTATGGTAGTTGTTTTTTCTTTTAAAATCTTTTCTAACAATCTTTAATAACTTTTATAAATAATTTCCTCATACTACTAATAACATGACAGAACCAAGATTGAAAGGAAAACACTGGAGTAAGGATTTTGAGAAATCAATATATGAGAAATGGAAAAAGGACAAAACTTATGTTTTTGACAAGAAAAGCAAAAAAAAAGTTTATTCAATTGATACTCCACCACCATATGTCAATACGCCCGTCCATATAGGTCAAGCAACTACATATGTATTAATGGATTTCTTTGCAAGATTTAGAAGGATGATGGGTGAAAATGTGTTGTTTCCATTAGGTCTTGACAGAAATGGTCTGCCGATAGAGATGGCTGCTGAAAAAAAATTTGGAGTCAGATTAAAA
This sequence comes from Candidatus Woesearchaeota archaeon, assembly GCA_002686295.1. Classification (GTDB taxonomy): domain Archaea; phylum Nanobdellota; class Nanobdellia; order Woesearchaeales. The sequence continues at coordinate 14,625 of NZBB01000006.1, read as the reverse complement.
GAATTATCAAGAAAAAAAGCAATAGATTACTGTGAAAAAATCTTAGAAGAAAGCTCTATTGCTTCAACAGACACTTTTCTAATTTCAGGAATAAGTTTTAATTCATGGAAAAAAGGAAACGAGCCAGGAGATATTTACCACACGGATTCGCCAGAATATCGTTCTTTAACACAAGAAACTTTTATAGATATGTGGAATAAAGGATTAATTTATGAACATGTAAGGGCAAACAATTGGTGTCCAGGATGTCAGACAACAATAGCTGATGCAGAAATTGAACATATGGATTTAGTTTCTTTTTTCAATGATGTAAAGTTCAAGGTCAAAGAAACAGGAGAGAAACTAATTATTGCAACAACAAGACCAGAATTGATATGCTCGTGTGGAATGATTATATTCAATCCAGATGATGAACGCTATAAACATTTAGAAGGAAAAACCGCGATAACACCAATTTATGAAAAAGAGATACCAATAAAGGCCCATCCGTCTGCAGAAATAGACAAAGGAACAGGTATAATGATGATGTGTTCTTTCGGAGATGTTACCGATATAAGATTTTTTAGGGAGCTGCAATTAAAGCCAAGTATAGCAATCGACAAAGATGGAACAATGAACAAGCATGCCGGCTTTCTAAAGGGTTTGAAGATTAAGGAAGCTCAAAAAAAGATAATAGAAGAGCTTGATAAAAAAGGTTTGCTTGTGAAACAGAAAAGATTAGTTCATAGAACGCCTGTTTGTGAGAGAAGCAAAGACCCGATAGAATTCATCAACATGGAAGAGTTCTATGTAAAGCAAGTAGAGTTCAAAAATAAGATAAGACTTTTGGCTAAAAAATTAAGTTTTTATGCTCCAAGAAGCAAACAGATACTACTAGACTGGATAGATTCTGTAAATATAGATTGGCCGATATCAAGAAGAAGATATTATGCAACTGAAATACCTTTATGGCATGACAATGAAAATGATTATACTGCTTTAGCTCCGAAAGGGAAATACTATAGACCTTGGAAGGAACAGCCACCAAAAGAAGCAGTTGTTTTCAAGAAAAACAAACAAATTGGGCTTGTAAAAGATTTCAAGAAAAGTAAATGGGTTGGTGAAACAAGAGTTTTTGACACTTGGTTTGACTCATCAATAACTCCTCTATACATATTAAAATATTCAAAAGACAACGATTTTTTCAAGAAGTCAAAACCTTGCTCTTTAAGACCTCAGGGGAAAGAAATAGTAAGAACTTGGCTGTACTATACAGTTTTAAAAGATTATTTGTTAACAGGAGAACTAATATTTGAAGATGTCTGGATAAACTACCACATAGTTGATGATAAAGGGCATAAGATGAGTAAAAGTAAAGGAAATGTTATTAATCCGCAAAAAGTAATAGAACAGTTTGGCGCAGAACCATTTAGACTTTGGAGTGCGATAGAAGGAAATCTTGACCGTACAGACTTTAGATGTTCATTTGACAGGATTGAAGGAGCAGGAAAAACTTTAACAAAACTTTGGAATGTTGCAAGATTCATAAGTTTATTTCCAGAACCAAAAGGAGAAATTGATTTTCAAGAAGTTGACAAGTGGATAATCAACGAGTTGAATAAGATAGTAAAGTTTGCAAAAAAGAAGTATTCTATTTATGATTTTCACAATCCAGCTATAAAAATAAAACATTTCATATGGGAAACATTTGCCTCGCATTACTTAGAGTTGGTAAAAATTCGTGCTTATAATAAGGATAAAAAATTCTCTTTTGAGCAACAAAATGCTACTTTGTTCACATTAAATTATTGTTTGGACATTTTGCTGAAACTATTGGCTCCTATAACCCCATTTATAACTTATAAAATTTATGATGGTTTAAGAGGAAAGGATATACATAAAGAGTCATTTCCTGAAGTCGAGCACCATCAAAAAGTTTCTATTTCAACAGAAGATGTTGTTAGTGTTAATGGCTCCATTTGGAAATATAAAAAAGATAATAATTTAAGTTTGAGAGCTGAGATTAAAGAGATTATTTTGCCGAAGAAAATTAGCGAGTTAGAGAAAGATCTGAAAGTCATGCATAATATTAAAGAAGTTAGCTATGGAGAAGAAGTGAAAGTTATATCTTAAGAAATCTTTTTAACAACAGGGCCTTTTGAAGTATCATCAATATAATATCCTTTTGTTTTTAGTTTATCTCGCATTTTATCTGCAGTTGCCCAATCTTTTTTTTCTCTCGCTTTTTGTCTTTTTTCAGCCAGTATTTGAATCTCAGAAGGAACTTCTAAGTCTTCAAAAGTCATAACTCCAAGAACAGAATCTATTTTTTCAAAAAATCCGATTATTGCTTTTCCGTTTTGTTTGCTTAGTTCTAATTTATTAACTGCTCTTATGAAATCATAAACTGAAGCAATTGCTTGAGGCATATCAAAATCATTATCCATGTGCTTCTCAAAAACATCCAAAGTTTCCCCAATTAATTTTTCAATTTCGTTTTTCTTTTTTCCATTTGCTATTTTTACTTTTCTAATAAATTCATTTATTCTTTCCAATCCTTGTTTTACTTTATTTACTGCTTCATTTGAATAATCAAGCGGAGTTCTGTAATGTGTTGAAGCATAATAGAAACGATAAGTTTTTTCATCCCATTTTCTTAAAGCTTCGCGAATAGTTGTGAAATTGCCAACTGATTTTGACATTTTCTCTTTTTTTATATTTAAGAACGCTGTATGCATCCAATATTTAACAAAGGGTTTCTTTCCTGAAGAGGCTTCCATTTGAGCAATTTCTGATTCGTGATGAGGAAATATTAAATCTGATCCTCCCCCATGCAAATCATATTGAGGGCCAAACTCTGTCTCTGTAATAGCTGTGTCTTCAATATGCCAACCAGGTCTTCCCTTTCCCCAAGGGCTGTCCCATGACGGCTCGTTTATTTTTGCTTTTTTCCAAAGTGAGAAATCAGATGGGTTCTTCTTTTCCTTATTAACGGAAACACGTGCACCTTCTTTTATTTTGTCAAGAGGTTGATGACAAAGTTTTCCATAGTCTTTAAATTTGTCAATCTCAAAATAAACTCCATCAGAAGTTTCATAAGCAAATCCTTTATCAAATAGTGTTTTAATCTGTTTAATTATTGGTTTTATGTAATCAGTTGCTCTGGCATACTTGTCAATACTTGTTATGCCGAGTTCTTTCATGTCTGACAAATATTCTTTTTCAAACTTTCTTGCTATTGTCATAGGATTTTTTCCTTGCTCATTTCCCCTTTTTATTATTTTATCATCAATATCTGTGATGTTTTGCAAATAGAACACTTCGAACCCTTTATATCTCAAATATCTGACTATAACATCAAATTGAACATATGTTTTTGCATGTCCTATATGTGAGAAATCATAAACCGTTGGTCCACATACAAACAGGTTTATATTATTTCCGTTCAATGGTTTAAGAAGTTCTTTTTTTCTTGTTAGTGTGTTGAATACTTTTATACTCATATCATTATGATGTTTATTCAAAGTTTTTATATTTTTGCTAAGCATTTCAAAATCTTTATAAATGATTAATCCTGTTTTAATATTTGATGAGAGAAGCAAAAATTGTGAAGTACTTCTTAATTGTTATTCTAGTTGTTTTTTTGTACTTGGCTTTTATAACTGTGAAGCCTCTTATTAACAGCATTGTTTTGGCTTTTGTTCTTACAGTAGTTCTTTATCCTGTTTATGAATGGTTGAATAAAAATATTTGGTCTGTCAATATTAGTAGTTTTCTAATGGTGTTGTTTGTGTTGCTAATAATTATTTTTCCAAGTTATTTTTTTGTTGATTCATTGCTCAAACAAACATATGGTGCTTATTCTTCTGTTGTAATCTTTAACTTTGAGAAACTCGATATTTTTTTAGCTCCTTTTGTTGATTCTGTAGAGATTGGTTTTTTTTTGGATGATTTAATATTTAATGTTAGGACTTTCATATTGGATAACACTCCTAACGTATTAGGTTCTTTTGCTGAAAGTATCATAGGATTATTTATAATGCTCTTTATAATGTTCTATGCTTTTAGAGATGGAAAATCGTGGATTAAGTGGGTCAAATTTCATTTGCCTATGAAGAAAGAATACTCGGAGAAATTATTTAAAGATTCAAAAAAAATTCTTCAAGCAGTTCTTTACGGAGTTTTTTTAATAGCTGCATTGCAGGGATTATTAGTTGGTTCTATGTTTCTAATATTAAGAATTGATAGCCCTATTTTTTGGGGTTTCATAGCATTTGTTCTGGCAGCAATACCTTTTGTTGGTGCTGCACTTGTTTGGCTTCCAGCAGCTTTCATACAAATTTTGTTGGGGCATTATGTTGGTGGTATAGTGTTGCTAATTTTTGGTGTTTTTGTTATATCAAACATAGAACATTTTTTGAAACCAAAAGTTATCGGAAAGAAGGCAGGTCTTCACCCTGTGCTAATATTGGTTGGAATAATTGGTGGCTTAAGTGTTTTTGGTTTTATAGGGATATTGCTTGGTCCTTTGATTCTTTCTTTGTTCTCAATACTCGCTAAATTTTTTGCTCTTGAATTTCAATAATCTTAACTCATCTTTTTGAGGTATTGCTCGAGTTTTTTCTTGACAATTTGTTTTGTTTCATTATTTATAGTTAGTTTTTCAATCTCTTTATTCCAGTCAATATTCGGGAGTTTTGTTAGAGTTCCTGAAAACTTTCTTTTGGCTTTCTTTGCTTCTAATTCGATATTTTTTGCTTTCTCACTACCAAATTTCTTAGTTATTGGAAACTTTGATATAGAGTTTGCACCTGCTCTTAATAATAATGATACTCTATTAATTTTGTCTTTCCATATACCCATCTGGATATCTATCTTCGGAAAACTCGTTCTTATTTTTGCAATGTACCATGCTTGATATTCTTTTGTCGGAGACTTTTTTCTCTCAAAAACTGTTTCTTTAACAGGATTCAAAGCATAAACATGTATTTTTTCAATGTTGTTTTTCTTTATGAAAGATTCTAATTTTTTAAAATCAACCTTGCTTTCTCCAAGACCAAGTATCAAAGTCATTCCGTTTTTCAGTCCTAATTCTCTTGAGTTCTTAAACATCTTTAAATAGGGTTTTATTGGTTTTGAAGGACAGACTTCAGAGTGAATTTTTTCGTTGACTGTTTCAATCGAGCCAATAATACCTTTGATATAAGGTTGATAGTTTTCTAGTTGTTTTTTTGGAATCGGACCTATGTTTAACCAAATTTTCTCTCCTATTATGCTATTTATGATTTTGAGAATTTCTAACAATTCTTTATGAGGGTAAGAATTTATTCCGCCACTAAAAAACCCTATTTTCCAACCAAGTTTTTTGCATAGAATGGTTTCGGCATATAATGATTCTTTTGAACGTACAGCTTTCTTATAATCATTATTTCTTTGTTGTGTACTCATATAGCAAAATGTGCAATCTCTGATGGAGCAGGACCAGCTGAAAAACAGAGCCCTTTCAAACCATGTTCTGTTTGAAAATTTTTTTCTATATATTTTTTCGGCTTTTTCTATAAGCATAGATAATTCGTTCATTTTAAATTGAAAGAATTGTTTGTTTAAAAAAGTTATAGTCTTAATGTTTTTGCTAACTCTACAAATGTGGCTGAACTCCATGCTTGAGCCCAACAGCCACACGGTTCGAAACTTTTTGCAGAACTTAGCTCTGAGCCGTGTCCTATGAATCCAGAGAATAATAAATCATTCTTGCTTGCTTTAAAGATATAATCAATATAGTAATGAAATTCTTTATAATCCAAATCAGCCATGCATATAGCTGAAAGATTATTTATCCAGAACCAACTATCGCCTCGATGATAGCTTAAATTGTTATGTCCAGTATATTTTTGTTTGAATAATGAATGCTTCTTATCAATACTTGCTAATCCACCCCATTCAAGCCATAATTTATCAAGAGTTTTTTTGAAAACAATTTTCCATTCATATTTTTTTAGTAGTTCAGGATAAACATAGTAAGCTATGAAAATATTTGGTCTGCAAGTGTCATCCCCTATTCTGTCGCGTAGCATGCCGTTTTTGAAAAAATTCTTTTTAACTTCTTTTGAGAGCATTTTCTCAAGTGTTCTATATCCATAATAAGGCAGTTTTAATTGTCTGCACAATTTTTTCATAAGTTTGAATCCTGACAAGAATAATGCCTGTATTTCTATGCATGCACCTGCTCGTGCATCTAAATGATTAATGGTTGTGTCCATCCAAGTCTCATTTTTTCGATTGAAAATCAGTTTGTTCTTCATATATCTGGCCATTTGTTCTTCTATTGAGAAATGCAGTTTATGCTTAATTTTCAACAATTCTTTTTTTGTAAAATATTTTTTTAACAACTTTTTTTCTTCTAAAATAATTATTAAGTCGCAGTATCTCTTGAACAACCATCCTATACTGTCAGCACTACTTAAATTTGATTCTGGAATTCTGTTTGGCAATCTTCCGTTTCCATTAATCAAGCCAAGATAAGAAGTTAATCTTTTTTTCACAAAATCAAATCTGTTTTCAATCATGAAAGCTTTTAAGGATATTAATTCATCTCTTGACCAGAGCTGATAAAACCAAGGTAAACCAGCGAATAATCCTTCAAGTTTATAATCTCCTTTTCCAATGATTGTTCTTAAACTGTCAAGAGAGTTCAAAGAGGCACTAATTCCCAAGTTTTTCTCTTTACAAACATTTTTTATTCTTGTTTCAAGAATTTCTTTAAGCGAAGATTCATTTTTTGCTGCGATTTCAGCTTTTTCTTTCGCTTCATTTTTTTTCTTTGCAGTTGTTATGAATAATTTTATTTTTTTATTGCATTTAATTCTTGCTACTTTGTAAATATAGAATTCTGACTTCGTATTTCTTAATTCATCATAAGAATAGTTTCTTTTCTCCCAAAAATTTTGTTGTTCAAAATCTTTAACTCCTTTTAAAACTAAGTAGCGAGAGTTTTTCTTATAATATATTATTAACAAGTCTTTTTCTTTTTTAATTTTATAAAATCTATTTTCATCGTTAAAGTCAAAGATGTTTCTGAAATCAACTTCTAAATTTATGAATCCTTTGTAATTGTTGACTTCGTATATTAAAGCTGTTGTTGTCAAGTAAAATTTTTCTTTTGATTTTCCGCTTTTTCTTGTTATGTGTGAAAAATTATTTTCAAGCTCTTCAACATCTTTATCAAGAAATATATTTTCAAGATATTTGTATGGCTCCCAGTTTTTATCTAATTTGAAGAATCCCTGCATTTGTGTCTGGTTTTGCTTGTTGGCACTAAGAGATAAGTACGAGCCGGTTTTATCTGTGAGAAGAAAAGATCCCTCACCCTCTTTTTTTTCAGCTCTTAGTCCTAGTTTATGACTAAGTTTCATTTCCGAATACTAATTCTGAATCATCGCCAACATTTAGTTTTTTGTAAAAACCTTTAACAGTAGCAAATGATCCTATAATCGAGTTTTTTATCTGGCTTTCTTCAACTATTGATTTTTCTCCAATAATGCTGTTTTTTATGATGGAGTTTTTTATGCAGGTATTTTTAGATATTGAAACATTAGGGCCTATGATGCAGTTTTCTATTGTTGTGCCTGATTCTATGAATACTGGTTTTATTATTAAACTACTTTTGATATTCTTATACTTTTTATCAGGAGTTTTTTTTAACAGGTATTGGTTTGTTTTCAGTAATGTTTCTGGTTTTCCGCAATCCATCCAGTTTCTGACAGTTTCAGATTTTAATTTTGTACCTTTATCTATCATTAAGTTGAATGCATCTACAAGGTAAAACTCTCCTTTTGTCTGCAAGTCCTTTTCGATTAAATAATTAATGCTTTCAAACATCAGTTTATAATCTTTAATGTAATACAATCCTATATTTGCAAGATTTGACTTTGGATTTTTTGGTTTTTCAATTATTTTTTCTATGAATCCTTCTTTATCAGGAAAGACTATTCCGAATCTTTCAGGATCTTCATGCTCTTTAACATATATCAATCCATCAGCTTGTTCCCTCACGAGTTTTTTTATGTTTGGATTGCTTATTGTATCTGCAAACCATATAAGAACATCTTCTTTTATGTAAGGTTTGGCTAAATTTATTGCATGAGCCTGTCCCTTCAATTCTTTTTGAACTATGAATTTAGTTTTAAAATCGTAATTTTTAGAAACATAATCTTTTATTTGTTCGCCCAAATAACCAATTATGAATATTATTTCTTCAACATTTATTTTTTTTAATTCATCAAGAATATATCCTATAACTGCTTTACCCGCCACATGAACTAATGGTTTGGCTTTAGTGTGAGTGTGAGGTCTTAGCCTAGTTCCTTTACCTGCTAATGGAATAATAACTTGCAAATAAATCCACCTTTTTATTGGATTGCACCAGTAGTATTTAAACGTTGTGAATATTTTGTTTTCAGACTCATTAATTTATAACTCAATTTTGCCAGTGAATATGCTTCATCCACAAAATTATTTTTTGGAGCAAACTCTGTTATATCGGCACCTATAACCTCTTTTTCTTTAAAGATATGTTCAAGTATTTTTATTGTTTGATTCCAACTTATGCCTCCAGGTTCAGGCGTACCAGTATTTTTTATGAAGTCAAAAACATCCACATCTATTGAGATATAAACTTTGTCTTTTAATTCTTTCAATATAATTAATAGTTTCTCAGAAATTTCTTTTTCCATTTCATAAGCTTTAATTATTGGAATGTTTTTTTCTTTCATTTCTTTTGCTTCATCAATATCCTGAGATCTCACTCCAATCAACACAATATTTGTTTTTTCAGATATTCTTTTTGAAATGCATGCGTGATTATACTTTGAGTTGTTCCATGAATGCCTAAAGTCTGAATGAGCATCCAAAATGATAACTGAGAAATCCTGTTTTTTCAACAAATGTTTTATTATGGCAATAGTTACAGAATGATCGCCACCAAGAATAGTTGTGAATCCTTTTTCTGGAATTTGTATTTTTCTATGCATCTCTTCTTGAGATAAATTCTTGACATTCGGTTGTTTTAATAACTTTATTCCCTGAAGAAACGGTTCGTTCTCAAATTGTTCATCATAATACTCTAAATGTTTTGATGCTTTGATTATTTCTTTAGGGCCGTTTGAAGTACCTATACCTGCAGTCAAATTTTTTTCAAAAGCCACTGGAAGTATTTTAAAGTAGGAATCTTCTTTGCAATATTCTTCTGGCAAGTTCATAAAGTTTTTCATGTTAATATTTTTGTATCTATTTTTTCTAAGTCGCAGAAATCAGTTGAGAAATTGTATGCTCCAGCGTTTAAAAATATTATTTCATCACCAATTTGTGGATTATCAAGGTATACTCTGTATCTGAATAAATCCATTGAACAAGGAGTTATTCCTTTTATAACATACGGAATTCCTTGTTTTCTTTCGTTTTCAACCAGTAATTTTACAGGAACTATCAACGCATCAATGTCTGAGTTGTAGATTGAAGCGTTAATCACAATATTTTGTTTGTAGATGTTTATTATATTGGTTTTTAATCTGCAGCTGGGTGCGGCTATAAATCTTCCAGGTTCAATAACTAGTTTTATGTTATATTTTTCAAGCCATTCTTTAAATTCTTTTATTTTGTTGAATATTGATTTTATAATCTCAACATTTGTATTGGCGTAATCTGCCGGCAAACCACCGCCAATGTTCATTATATCTATCGCTTCAAGATTTTCCTTCTCTATTGTACTGGCTATTTCATCTTTTAAATTCCATTCACTCATATTCTGGGTTTTTCTATGAAAATGTATTCCCAAATTTTTTATTTGCGAGTGGTTTTTTAATTCTTTTAGTTTTTTATTTATTGTTTCAGAGTCCATACCAAATACGAAATATCGTTCTGTTTTCAGTGTGTGCTCTTTCAGTTTTAATCTTAAGAAAAGATTTATTTGATTTTTGTTTTTTTCTAAATAATTCATCAGTGTTTCTAAATCAGGTTCATTGTCAACAATGAAATATTTTATTCCTTGTTTTATCAGTTTTTTTATAGAATTGTTTGTCCATCCCTGAGCTAAGAATATGACTCTGCTGTTGTCTTTTAGGTGTTTTAATTCATTTATCAGATGAACGCTGAAAAAACAATTTGTTTCATCATCTAATATTTTGGTTACTTCTTGATTTGTCTTTGAGCTGTAAGATATAAAACTTGCTAGTTGTTTGACTTTATTATATTGCTCGAGTACTTTAGTTTTTGATAATAAAAATTTTGGTTCACTCATTTTTTCAATAGTTTTTCTTCTTTTAATTGTTCCAACGATTTTATCATTACTAAAGGGAACATTATTGTTGCATCACCTATAACAGTTGATACATCACTATCATCTTTTACTTTGCCCCAGGACTTTGCTTCATTAGTGGTTGCACCAGACATGCTTCCAGAAGTTTTATGAGCAGTAGTTATGTATACTGCATATTCAGCTCCTCCATGTAACAAGGTGCATAAAATAGCATGATGTTTTGAAATGCTTCCACCAAGTGCAATAACACCTTTTTTTTCATCTTGACTTGTTGTGAATAATATGTTCCCAAAATCTTTTACTACATCAATTATGAAATCAGGATGTTTTTGTTGGAACAGGTATAAATGAAATCCAAGCGCACCATCAGTAATTGCAGGACAAAATATTGGGACCTTGTTTTTTGCAGCCTGATATAATATGGAATTTTCATCTTTAAGCATCAAGCCTATTTCTCGCAACATTTCTGAAACAGCCCATCGTTTCTTTTTTTTGTATAATTTTTTCAGTATAGGCATAACTCTGTCTTCAAAGTTCATATAACTCTCATTTTTTATTAATAGATTGCCAACCCTATTTACTCCTTGTTCATGCAATTCAACATCATCGCTTTCAAATCTTCCTATAACAAATTTTTCGCCAGTTGCTTTCATTATATCTTCTTCTAATCCGCCAACAGTTGTAACTATGACATCTGCTATCTTTAATTTTATTAGTTGTGCAAAGAAACCTCTTAATCCAGAAGTTACCATGTTAGAAGTAAATGTCAGAAATATTTTTGCAGAATTTTTTTTCATTTTAACAATGACATTTGAAGCATTATTTAACTTTACACTTTGAAAACCAATTAGTCCGAGCTTTTCAACTAACTCTTTAACATTCATATTCGGAGTCCATTTAAAATCAGATACATAACTCATAATCATTACCTATGCTGAGAAATAGTTTATTCTAAGAACTGGCTTTTACTTGGTTGAATAAAGCTTTTGTTCTCATAATATTTTTAAGAGTGTGATTATTCTTTTTAAATGTTTAGTTGCCAATAAATTTTGAAAAATCACTTTTTGCCTGTTTTTCATTCTTGGCTTTTATTAATGCTCTGCCATTGTTAAAAATAATTATGTTCTTGTATTGGAGATATTCTTCATAGTATTTTACTTTGCCAAGCTTTTCAAGTTTGTTTTTTAATTTTTTTAGATTTATTGGTTTGTTTGTTATCTGAAAATATTCTCCACAACTTTTTACAATAGTAGTTTTTCTCTGTAGATATTCATATTTTCCTTTACACGCTTCGCAATTTATTTTTTTTATTCTTATCTTTTCTATTTCAGAATTTTTTATATCAAACCTTATCATTTCATCAATTGTTTCTTTATTTGTCAGAATTTTAATGGCCATGTCTGCCTGTATTGAAGCAGTTATCATAGTTGTGCTTGCCAGCACCCCAGCAGTTTCACAGCTTTCAAGTCCTTTGATTTCTTTGAAAATGCATTTGAAACAAGCTTTTTTTGGCTTAAAATGTTTTATTGTGCCAATTGTTTTTATTGCTGCAGAGTATATCCATTCCTTATTGTTTTTTAGGCAGAAATCATTTATCAAAAATCTTGTTTCTAAATTATCTGTGCAGTCAAGAATTAAATCTGCTTTTGATAACAGATTAATGTTTTCAAAAGTCAAATCTTCTGCAAAACTAGATATTTTTATCTCAGAATTTATTTTTTTAAGTCTGCTTCTTATAGCTAATGCTTTTGGCTTTTCAACATCTTCCTCATTGAAAAATTGTCTTTGAAGATTATTTAGTTCAACTATATCTCTATCTATGATAATTAAATTTACGCCTGCTCTTGATAGTAAATCAACTGTTACACTTCCTATAGCCCCAAGCCCTACAACTGCAATAGTTTTTTCATTAAGTATCTTCTGATTGTTTTCTCCTATTAAGATTTCCTGTCTTGAATATCTCATTTTAACAGCGATAGAAGAAGTTAATTTAAATATCTTTATTTTTAATTATCTGTATTTTATGAAATAATTCTTAAAAATAAAATAAAAATTTGTGCATTAATGACATAATTTGAACAATTTTTTAAGTCCAACAAGAACAAGGATTATAGCGAAAACTTGTTCTAATGAAAGATAGCTAAACCACAATATTAGACCAAGCACTAAAGATACTGTTCCAACTGTTGCTTTTGTTCCTTTACCACATCCACAATGTGTGGTTGTACTTTTTTTTTTAACCATATTTTTTNAACCTCAGATGTTAGTTAGAAATAGTTCTTTATTAAATTTTCTATATTGTTTTTCACTTTTTTTTAACAACGAATAAGGCATGATCTTTCTCGTGGGGTTCAAGAGTACGATAATCAACCACAGTCATTTTCTCTTCTAAAACTTTCATAACCTCTTTGAAAATCATCTTTGGTTTCTTAGTTATATCGATGCTCCTAGACTTTATTGTCAATAAACCAAACCCTTCTTTTTTCAAATAAGCATTGCAGTTCTTCAGAAAAATTTCAACTTGATTCTTCTGAGCAATATCCTGATAAACAATATCTGCTTCAACAACTAATTGCTTATAAGTTTCAGGGTGGTTAGCACTTGCTAAAATAGGAGTCATATTTTTGCGTTTCTCACATATAACAACTAAGTCTCGAGCAACAACAGGCGAAATTTCAACACAAAAAACAAATCCTGAATCTCCAATGATGTCAGAAACAAAAGAAGGAGTGTAACCATGAGAAGCGCCAAGATATAAAACAACTGAGCCTTCTTTAATACCTATTTGAGATATTCCATTTGATAAAGCTGCAGCCAATTTACTCCTTTTAGAATCCCACTCTCTAAAAAAAGATTTTTTCTCAACGATAATTCTTTCATCAAAAAAACTTGTTTTGTCAGAGCTTTTCGTGTAGAACTTTCTTTTATTAAGAAATATATTTGGAAATTTTTTATTGAAAATTTTCATTTAAGCCTCTTTTTTAATTCTTCTTTAAGTTTATTTCCGATAAACTCTCCTTTAAAAAAATCAGTTCTTATAGCGATGCTTAGTTTATCAGCCAGTAATCTTGCTGCTTTTCCTTTTTTATTTTTTGGAGCTCCACCAACAAGAGGGTGTTGCAATATAATTCCATGTTTTGGAGGTCTGGCTCCACTCTTTAAGTGCCTAAACAAAGCTTTTTCAGCTCCAAGCATCTGAATAGTTGAAGAAGGCATCAAAGCAAGTTTTTTCAAAGAACCACCTGATTCAATCAACTTTGCACCCAGAACTGTACCTGCTAAAGTTAACAAGTTTTTACAGTATACACCCATAATCTTTTTAAGATAATCTTTTAATTCGTTTCTTAATGTATAAAGTGAATCAATTCTAGAAGCCAGAGCTAAAATAGGTTTTAAATTATTTTTGCTTAAGTCAGAACCCATAGTTTCACTTAACTTCAATTCTTTCATCAAAGTGTTTTTATCTTTTTTTAAAACAAGTCTTACAAAAGCTTCGTTATCGCCAATCTTGTTATACATTTCAGGCAAATACAAAGAATACCATTGTCTTAAACGCTTGCACAAAACATTGGCAACTTTTGCCAGATCCTCAATATTATTAATTGAATTAATAATGAAATCATCTTCGCAAACAGCTTCTCTTATAGTTTTTTTAGCCAATAAAATGTTGTTTATTCTTAACTTTTTAAAGTCAACCATTAAAGCAAGTATAATAGATATATATTTAAAGCTTTAGAGATTAAAATTGGATTATGGTAGAAGGAAAAATAAGTTCAAAACAAAAATTCAAACTAAAGAATTTCATAAAGGAATTAGAATCCTATAGTGGTAGGCATACAGAGTTTGTCAGCGTATATATTCCTGCGGGTTATGATTTAAACAAAATAAATTCTCATTTAGCACAAGAAAAAGGTACTGCTTCAAATATCAAAAGCAAAGCAACAAGAGATAATGTGCAAACCGCACTTGAAAAAATGTTACAACACTTAAAATTGTTTCCAAGAACTCCGTCAAATGGTTTAGCAGTTTTTTCTGGGAATGTTACGGAAAGAGAAGGTCAGCAGGACTTTAAAGTATGGAGTATGGAAACTCCTCTTCCTTTAAAGCAAAGACTTTACAGATGCGATAAGAACTTTGTTTTAGATCCGTTAAGAGAACAAACAGAAGAAAAAGCAATTTATGCGTTAGTTGTTATGGATAAGAGAGATGGGGGTATAGCTTTGTTAAAAGGAAAAACAATAGTGCCATTAAACAAAGCAACATCTGCAGTTCCTGGAAAGACAAGAGCGGGCGGACAAAGTGCTGCTCGTTATGAAAGATTAAGAGATGGTGCT
>NZBB01000005.1 GCA_002686295.1 Candidatus Woesearchaeota archaeon | reverse complement strand
TAAAATTATTTTAAATTATTTTATATACCACTTTACAAAACCATAGAAAAGACTAAAAAAAGAATTAAAAATTCCAATTAATCTTTTCTCAAATAAACAATTGCCACAACGACCATCGCCAGGCTTAAGAATTGTCCCATGCTTATGCCTAAGAATGTTGCATCTGCTCTCCAAAAGTTCGTTATGAATCTTAACAATCCATATAACAACACAAAATTCCAGAACATCGTTCCTTTCTTTCTTTTTTTCTTTCTGAAAAACATTAGGAAAGAGAATATAAATAAGTTCTTCAAAGATTCATATAACTGCGATGGATGCCTACAACCTTCAACATTTGGAAATTTAACACACCAAGAAACATTAGTTACAATGCCGTATAATTCTCCATTCACAAAATTAGCTATTCTACCAAGGAATAGAAAGAAAGCAAAAGGAAGAACTAAAACGTCAGCCAAATCATAAAAAGCAACCTTGTACTTCTTTCTAAAAATAAAGTAAGCAACAATCCCTCCTATTAAACCTCCATGAAAGGACATTCCTCCATGCCAAACATATAATATTTCTAAAGGATTGGACCAGAAAACAGCTGGATTATAAAAAACGAAGTGAAACAACCTTCCACCAATAACAGAAAATAATATAAAATAAGTCATGAAGTCTTCAACTGCTTCTTCAGATAAATTCTTTATTTTTTTATTCTTGGAAAGTTTCAAAAGAATATAATAAGTAACTAAGAAACCTATGACATAAACTAAAGAGTAATATCTTATCTGTAAAAAACCTATTTTGAAAATAATTGGATCAATATTGTGAATAAACATCAGTTGAAGATTTCCTTTATCTTTGCTTTCAAAGCATCTTTTGGCAAAGCTCCCAACAACCTGTTAACCTCTTCTCCATCCTTAAAAAAAACTATTGTTGGAATGCTCCTTATACCAAACTTAGAAGCTAAATCATTATTCTCATCAACATTTACCTTTGTAAATTTAACATATTTCATTTCATCACTTAAAGCTTCAAAAACCGGTCCGAGCATTTTGCAAGGCCCACACCATTCAGCCCAGAAATCAACTATTACTTTGCCTTCTTTTGTTTCATCCTTAAAATTTTCCTGTTTTAATTGCAACATCTATATCACCCTATTAAATAAAAAAATGTTTTTTTATAAATTTTTCCTAACTTGTTTCTTATGAAATAATAAATTACACTTATTACAATAAAGTTCTTTTTTTCCTTCAAGCTCTTCTTCGCATAGTGGACAGTTCATTTTTTCATGGCTTTGAAAACATTCTCAACAACCCTTTTATCAAAAGGCAACGGAATAATCTTATTCTTCGTAGGTTTTATAGTTTTCGCTATTGCTTTAGCAACAGCGATTGACATCTTAGAAGTTATTTGTTTTCTGACATACAATAGCCCTTTTAGAACGCCAGGAAATGCTAAAACATTATTTATTTGATTAGAAAAATCACTTCTACCAGTAGCAATAATGAATGCTCCTGCTTTCTTTGCATCAGAAGGCATTATCTCAGGTACAGGATTAGCCATTGCAAATATTATCGGTTTGTCGTTCATCGACAAAACCATTTTTTTCGTCAAAGTTTTTGGAGCACTAATGCCTATGAATACATCTGAATCTTTAACTGCATCGCTCATAGTTCCTTTGAGTTTATTCTTATTAGTTATCATCGCAATTTCTTTCTTTGCAAAATTCATGTTCTTTTTTCTGCCAGAATATATTATTCCACTAGTATCACATAAAATTATATTCTTAGCTCCAAAACTTAACAATAATTTAGTTATTGCAATACCAGCCGAACCTGCACCGCTAAGAACTATTTTAACTTCAAATATTTTCTTCTTTGCCAATTTCAAGGCATTTATCAGACCTGCAAGTGTAACAATAGCAGTTCCATGTTGGTCATCATGAAAAACAGGTATATCCAATTCTTTTCTTAATCTTTCTTCAACTTCAAAACATCTTGGAGCAGAGATATCTTCAAGATTTATAGCTCCAAAAACAGGCGCAATTCTCTTAACAGTTTCAACAATCTCATCAACATTCTGAGTTGCTAAAGCTATTGGAAACGCATCTACATCTGCAAACTTCTTGAATAAAACAGCTTTTCCCTCCATTACAGGAATTGATGCTTCAGCACCAATATTTCCCAACCCAAGAACAGCAGAACCATCTGTGACAACTGCAACCATGTTAGATTTAATTGTGTAATCATAAACTCTTTTCTTCTTCTTATGTATTAATCTGCACGGCTCTGCAACACCAGGAGTATAAGCGATTGATAAATCTGTCTTATTATTAAGAGCAACCTTGCTTTTAACAGATAGTTTTCCTTTAAGTTTTTTGTGCATCTTCACTGATTTTTTTCCATAGTTCATTTTAAAATCCCTCTATTGATATTATCTTTGCAACATCATCTGCTTTTTTAACAATTAAAGAGCAATTTTGCTTTAATTTATAGATTTTTCTATGATTATCAAAAGCCAACTGTGCATCACCCCTCAAAACTTTGATTCTTATAACAGCGTTTTCTTTTAACAATAAAGGATTATGTTTTTCAACAGGATTATTAAAAGCAACACCTATTCCTTTCTTGAAAGAAGTTCTTGTTATTGAATTATAATAAGCAGTCGAGCCAAAAGGCGTTGCTATAAGCAAGCCATCACCTATTATCTCAGAATATTTTTTTTCACCATTAATATACAAAGCAAATCTCAAAGCTTGGTTTGGAACATTGTTCCTTATCAATATATCATTAACAGCTATTAACTTTTTATTTCCAAAAGAACCCTCAATCTTAAGCTCTTCTCTGACATCAAAAGCATTCAATCTAATAAAATCAAGTATTGTCTCCTCATTATCACCAACGCATTTCTTACAAATCCTACTATCACTTATCAATAGTTTAGGCACAGAAGGATACTTATTCTCACAAAAAAGAAATGTTCCATCACCACCCATTGAAATAGCAAAGTCAGGATTTCTTCGAACAAAAGTAAATCCTTTGCGTTCCAACAACTTTCTCATATAGTTGATTTTTGACTTATTCTTAACACAAACAGAAACTTTTTTCATTCTTAAAAGAGATAAATAAAGATTTTAAATAGTTTATGGATGTTATGTATAAAAATAAAAGAAAATAAAAGAAAAAATTCAAAAATAATATAAAGACAACCAATTCAAATATAAAAATATGGATAAAAAATACGATTTTAAAGCTGTAGAAAAAAAAATACGATTATTTTGGAATAAGAATAAAATTTATGAAAAAGCTAAAAATAACAATAAAGGGAAAAAACCTTTTTACTTTTTGGACGGACCACCATACACTTCTGGAAGAGTTCACATAGGCACTGCTTGGAACAAGGCCTTGAAAGACTGTGTTCTAAGATATAAAAGGATGAATAATTTTGATGTCTGGGACAGGGCAGGTTATGATATGCATGGACTTCCTGTATCCTTGAAAGTCAGATCAAAACTCGGACTTAAACATTTGGATGAAATCGAGAATTATGGTATTGCAAAGTTTGTGAAAGAATGTAAAAAGTTTTCTAAAGAAAATATGCTTTTGATGAATAAAGATTTTCAAAAGATAGGTGTATGGATGGACTTTGAGAACGCTTATCATCCACAAGCTAAAGAATTCATAGAAGGGGAATGGTGGCTTGTAAAACAAGCTCATAAGAAAAATCGTTTATATAGAGGAGAGAAAGTTATGCATTGGTGTTATGACTGCACAACTTCTCTTGCAAAACATGAGTTGGATTATGAATTAATTAATGATGATTCTATATTTGTGAAGTTCAAAGTTAAAGGAAAAAAGAATGAATTTTTAATCATTTGGACAACTACTCCCTGGACTATTCCATACAACTTAGCTGTAATGGTTAATCCTGAACTTGACTACGTAAAAGTTGATGTTGAAGGAGAAACATGGATTGTTGCTAGTTTATTAGCAAATGTTTTCATAAGCGGTGTTTGCGATAAAAAATTCAAAGTTAAAGAAACTTTCAAAGGGAAAAAACTTAAAGGAACAGAATACGAACACCCATTTGAAAAAGACATTGAGATATACAAAGAATTGAAGAAAAAAAGTCCAAAGATTCATTCAGTTATCTTATCAAAGGAATATGTTGATGTAAGTGCTGGTTCAGGATTAGTTCATTGTGCTCCTGGATGCGGACCGGAAGACTATGAAGTCGGCAGAAAAGAAAAAATACTTCCTTTCAATAATTTAGACGAAAAAGGATTATTTCCAAAAGAAATGGGGAAGTTTGCTAATCTAAAAGCAAGGGTTGATGATAAAGAATTCATTAAAGCTCTTGAAAAAAAAGGTTCAATTATTGCAACAACCAAGGTTGAACATGATTATGCTCATTGCTGGAGATGTAAAAACCCTGTTATTTTCAGAACAACAAAGCAGTGGTTTTTCAAAGTTGAAGATTTAAAGAAAAAGATGCTTGAACTGCATAAAAAGACTTACTGGGTTCCAGACACCGCTTTCAATGCTTTTTCTTCATGGCTTGAAAACCTTCGTGATAATGGTATAACAAGACAGATGTATTGGGGAACACCAGTGCCTATATGGCGATGCAGTAAATGCGAAGAATATGAAGTAATAGCTGACAGTAAAGAGTTAAAGAAAAAAATCGGGAAAGAACCAAAAGATTTGCACATACCATGGATTGACAAGTTTTCCTGGAAGTGCAAATGCAAAAAAGGAACTATGAAGAGAATACCTGATGTCTTGGATGTTTGGATTGATGCCGGAACAACTTCTTGGAATTGCCTTAATTTTCCAAGAGACAAAAAACTTTTCAAGAAACTATACCCTGCAGATTTCATACTTGAAGGAAAAGATCAAATAAGAGGATGGTTCAACCTTTTATTAATTTCAAGCATGATTGCAATGGATAAACATTCTTTCAAAACAGTGTATATGCATGGATTTATTCAGGATTCTAAAGGAAGAAAGATGAGTAAAAGTCTAGGAAACACAATATCTCCTTATGAAGTGATTGACAAATATGGTGCAGATACACTCAGATATTACACTATTTCAGCTGCAAAACCAGGCATTGACATGAACTATAATTTTGATGATACAGATGTTAAACATAGAAACTTATTTGTTTTCTGGAATATTCAAAGATTAATATTTGATCTTGCAAAAAACACAGGAAAAAAACCTGAAAAACCCGACTATAAAAACTTAAGCTTTGAAGATAAATACATGATTTCAAAACTCAATAGCAGCATAAAAAATTGCACTGACAAATTTAACAATTATTATTTGAATGAAGCTCCGTTAATAACTGAGGGATTGTTGCTTGAACTGTCAAGAAACTATATTCAATTTGTAAGAGAGAAATCGACTTCTGGAAATAAAAAAGAACGAAAAAATGTTTTAGACGTGATGTTTGAAACTTACTTAAATTCATTAATAATGTTCTCGCCCATAATCCCATTTATTACAGAATCAATCTATCAAAACTTGAGAAAAGAGTTTAAATTAAAGGAAAAAAGTATACATTTATTGAAATGGCCAAAGCCAAATAAAAAATTAACAGATAAAGCATTGGAAGAAAAATTTAACATAGCAAAAAAAGTTATCGCTTCAGCTCTTTCATGCAGAGATCAGGGAAACGTAGGCGTTAGATGGCCTCTTAAAGAACTTGTTATAGATACTGCTGACAAAAATATTAAAATAGCAGTTAAGAAGCTTGATAAACTAATAAAATCTCAGTTAAACATTAAAAAAATTGTTTTCAAGAAAATAAAACTTGATTATGAAATCAAACCAAATTATTCTTCTCTTGGGAAAAAGTTCGGTAAAAAAACTTCTAATGTGGCTGAGCTGATAAATAAAAGCACAGACAAAATAAAGAAGTCAATGAATAAAGAAAAGCTAAAACTTGGAAAATACGAAGTGTTAATAGAAGATCTTGATGTACAAAAAATTATACCTCAAGATTATAAAAGCTCAGAGTTCTCAAATACAATTGTATATTTAAACCTTAAAACAGATAAAAAACTTGAAGAGGAAGGATTTGCTAGAGAACTTGTAAGACGTATTCAAAATCTTAGAAAAAGAGCAAATCTTAACAAGGAAGACCAAATAGAGTTAGCTATAGAGACAACTGAAAAGAAATGGCTTGAAAAACATTCTGACAATATAAAGAGTAAAGTTGGAGCTAAAACAATAGATATAACTCATGAAACAACAGAAAGATTCACTTTTTCTTCTAAAGAAAGAATTAAGGGAAAAGAATTCCACTTATTACTGGATAAATTATAAAGAAAATGAGCCGAGTAGAAAGTCCAAGCAGTATAAATACCTATAAACAATGCCCTAGAAAGTATTACTATCATTATATAGAAGAACTTCCTTCAACACCAAGCATACATTTAATCAGAGGAAACATAATTCACTCTGTTCTCGAAGACTTTTTCGATATTGATGACAAAATAAATACTGAAGATGCTTTAAGAATTCATTTATTTCTTCTTTTTGATAAATTATGGAATGAAAAATATTCAGAACTAAAAGATTTAAATCTTGGCGATAGAAAACTCCAGTTTTACAAAGATGAAAGTAAAGATATGCTTAAAAATTGGTTTTCAAGATTTCTGATTAAATTAAGAGGACAAATAAACAATGAAAAAACTTTTCTAGATTCTTTCAAACACTTAACTCCTATTAGAGAAAAAAAGTTTAAATCTGAAAAATACAAGATTAGAGGGTTCATAGATGTGTTGTTTGAGAATAATGGAAAGGTTGTTATTCTTGATTATAAAACCAGTAAGAACGGAACAATGAACGATGAATATTACTTACAACTCGGAATATATGCATTGATGTATGAAGAACAGAAAGGCAGAAAACCGGATCTCGTTGGAATTGACTTCTTAAAACACAGTGAACTAATAATTCCTGTTGATAAAAAACTTGTTGAAAAAGCAAAGAGCAACATAAATTATGTTCATAGTAAGACTGAAAGCAAAAACAAAGAAGACTACCCTCAAAAGCCAAGTCCTCTATGTAAGTGGAGTACCGGACAATGCGATTATTACGAGCAATGCTTTGGAAAATACAAAAACAATGTACGCGATAGAAATTAAAAACTTAACAAAAAAGTATAAGGAATTTGAAGCCTTAAAAAACATAAGTTTTAAAATTGAAAAAGGAGACTTTTTCGGATTTATTGGGCCAAATGGAGCTGGAAAAACTACTACTATTAATAGTATAATAGGACTTGTAAAGTATAATGGTTCTATCAAAGCATTTGGTTTTGACGCTGTTAAAAATTATCGAGAAACAAGGGAAAAAATAGGTCTTTCGCCTCAAGAATATAACTTTGACAGATTTTTAACGGTTGAAAAATGTCTTTCTTACACAGCAGGATACTTTGGCATTCAAAAAGAAGATGCTGAAAAAAGAACTTACAAACTTTTAAAGAAGTTTAATCTTTATAGTAAAAGAAATAATACTCCAATGGAACTTAGTGGAGGTATGAAAAGAAGATTGATGATTGCAAGAGCATTAATTCATAAACCTGAAATTTTAATTCTTGATGAGCCAACTGCAGGTATAGATGTTCAATTAAGAAGAGAACTATGGGATTTAATGAAAGAAATCAACAATGAAGGAACCACAATAATTCTAACATCTCACTACATAGAAGAAGTTGAAGCTCTTTGCAAAACTATCTGCGTAATAAATAAAGGAAGAATAATAGAGATTGGGAAAAAAAGCAAGATAATGAAAGATTTAAGCAATCAAACATTGCAAATTAAAACAGATAAAAGAATTCCTAATAATTTAATAGACCATAAAGACTTAGCAATATCAAATAAAAATGGTATTATAAGAATAACTGGAAAAGAAATAAAGAAAGACGCAAATAACATAATTAAAAAAATTGAAAATGCAGGCATTAAAATAAAAGAGATAGATCTAAAAAATGAGCGATTAGAAGAAGTATTTTTAAGGTTAACTGGAGAAAAGAAATGAATTTTATTGGATTATATTATTTTACAAGAAGAGAAATTCATCGATTCATGAAAGTAATAAATCAAAGCATATTTCCACCAATAGTTTCTTCTCTAATATACATAGTTATTTTTTCTTTTATAATTGGAAAAAACACAACGATTCAAGGAGTAAACTACTTAGAGTTCATCTTGCCAGGACTTGTTATGATGGCAATAATAAACAATTCTTTTGGAAACAGTGCATATTCGGTGTTTATCTCTAAATTCACAAAACACCTTGAACATGTGTTAACAATGCCATTATCTTACTTTGAATTAAGCTTGGCATACGTTCTTGGATCTATAGCACGTGGTTTATTAACAGGGATAGGCATAATAATAGTTTTGGCATTTTTCATAAACATAACAATTCATAACATATTTTTTGTTATAATATACTTTTTAATGGCTGCAATCTTATTCGGATCTCTTGGGATATTAACAGCTCTTTGGTCAAAAACGTTTGATCATCTAGGAGTTTTCAACACATTCATATTAACACCTTTGACAATGCTTGGAGGGGTATTCTATAGTATAAAAGTATTACCTGAAACTTTTCAAAAATTAACATTATTTAACCCAATATTCTACCTTGTAGATGGATTCAGATATGGAATGTTAGGAATACATGACGGATCAATATTAATTGGATTAATAGTTAGCTTAATACTATCTATTTGTTCATTTTTTCTAATAGTTTATTTGATGAAGAAAGGATGGAAAGTCAAGCAATAACTAAAACTTAAAATCATAAATTATAAATAGTAATCCTTTCTTAATACAATAATAAATTAATACTATAACAAATTAATACAATAACAAAAAAATGGCAAAAGTTTCTATTGAAAGCCCATTAGCAGAGATAACACTTAGAAAGTATGAGAGTCCAAAAGGAAAAGATAAAAGAGAACTGGTTAGAAAACTATGCCTGTCACTTGGTTTATTACAACCAGGCGATTCAAGAGACGTAATAGTAGATGTATTACAAGTTATGCTTGAATCAAAAAAAGAATTGACAAGCAAAGAAGTCGAAAACTTAACAATTAAGAACAGACAAAACAACAAACAGCCATTATTAGGAATTGCACCTTCCAACATCAGAAGACAACTGCTAAGATTAAGAGATTTATTCATACTTGAAAAGAAAGCAAATAATTATCTGGTAAAAGAAAACTCCAAACTAATAGACTTATTTGTTGAAAACATAGAAAAATATTATCTTAACTCAATAATAACAAGAGTAAAAGAATATCTGAAAGAAACAGATAAAAAATTTAATAAAAAATAATTTCTAAAAACATTCATTCAAAAAGATTTTTATAATAGTTTCTATAAATAAAAATAAATGAAACTTTTACTATTAACAATTTCTTTCATAGTTATTTCTTCATTTATAAGTGCAACAGGAAACGAGTTCTACCTCTTAGAAAGCTATTTATCCAATAATGTTGGCTTCTTAATAGGATCTAATGAAACAAGATTTGACATAGCAAGCCTATACCACGATTTATTAAAGATATCAATGAAAAAAGAAGTAATAAATTATTGCGGACAACAAAAAAATATGACTTTTGATGAATGTGTTGAAAAGAAAAGCAAACTAGAAGATAAAAGTCTTTACGAACAAAATCTTCGTTTAATAAGAACTGCTGTGAAAGTCCTTGACAAAAGTGGAATGAACATAGGCAACTCAAAGTTTATGAAAGACTTTCTAAAAGAATAAATTACCTGCTAACTTCAAAACTTTCAACTTCTTCTTTCAACTTCCTAGCTTTAGAATTCTTCTCAAAGTGTTTTCTTACCGGTTCAACAAGCAAATCTATATAGTGAGCAGTTGTTTTTTTCAAATCCATAGGATGAAGTTCTCCTTTAGAATAAATCTTTTCTAATTCCTCATAACTACCAATTTCTAAATCTCCACCAAATTTCTTAGGTCTCTCAATTTTTATAGATTTATTTTTCTCAAAAATTAAATACTTATTATATTCTAATATTGGATTCTCAAAAAGTTGTTTTTCAAGACAAAAAGCCTTGTTTATCTTTTTGACAATTTCATCTTTTGAATCAGTCATAAAAATAGCTGAGTTTGGCTTTGACTTGCTCATCTTCAAATCTATAGCTCTTTCTTTAGCTTCTTTTGTGCTACTTGTTGGCTGCCCAAGACCCATTAACATATGATGACTGACAACTACTGGTTTATTAAAACCAAGTTTCGGAGCAATCTCTCTAGCCAAAACATTAACCTTTCGCTGATCCATACCTAACTGAGTTATATCTGCTTTTAGATGAAAAACATCTGCTGCCTGCATACACGGATAGAATATCTGGGCTGCTGACAAAGACTCTGATTCCTTTCGCCCCATTATCTGAGCACATCTAGTTATTCTTTTAACAGTGTTATTTCTTGCTACGCTAACAACTTTTTTCCAATATTCATCATCATTCATAACATCTTTAGCCCATAAGAAATCTATTTTATCAGTAGTCATACCACATGCTTTCCAGGTCTCAATCTGATATAATCCAACTCGCCTGATTTTTTCAAGATCTCCATCCATCTTGTTATTCATCCAACCAAACCAATCAGCAACCCACATCTTAAAATGAACTCCTGCTTTCAACATCTTATTAACATTCACAGCTCTCATTATACCTTGAGCAACATGTAGTTTTCCAGAAGGCTCAAAACCATCATAAGCAATTGGTTTATTATTAGTTTCAAGCAATGTTTTCAATTCAGAAAGAGTTATTATTTCTTCTCCAACCTGTTTTATCAAATCAAGTTTTGTCTCAACATCCATACAAATACAAAGAAAATAAAGATATTTAATACTTTCTATAAAAAATTAGAAAATTTCAAAAAAATTAATTCTTATTTCTTCGCTGATGGGGAAGAATTCTTTTCACAGTCATAGGCAAAATACCTTCTTTAAACTCAAGCTTAGCTATATTTACAGGATTGTATTTCATCTCTTCAAGTTTCTTAGGTCCTATCTTAACTAAAAAAGGTGCGCCCATAGATATTTGCAATGCTCTACTACCTATCATCCTTGCTATTTCGTACTTAGTAAATTTGTCTCCTAATTCAATTTCAACCATTTTCATTACCTCTTCATAATAGTTTTCTTAATTCTTTGCTTTTCTTTATCGCCAAATCAACCATTTCAAGAATATCCTTATCTGTTAAAGGAGAATTTCCTCCTTTCTGCATAGCACAAATATCACTATTTTCTAACACTGAAACTGTTAATCTTGCATCGAGTAATTTCTCCTCACTTTGAGTTGGATCAACCAATAAGTTTTCTCCTATTTTTAAAACAGTTACTTCGATAGGATTCTTTGATACTGGCAAAGGATTCTTTGATAAATTCTTATAATCTGGCTTTCCATTTTTCAGTTCAGGCATTTTTGCATCTTTTAAAGCTGCAAGTGCTGCGATAGTACCAATATCTATAAGATTTCCATCCATATTTATAGGCGCTATATCAAGATTAACCATCCAAACAGCTTCACCAGGAGTTATGCATAATTTCTTTGTATCTATCATTCCAGATTCTCTTACTCCACGATCTATTACTCTAGCAATTTCTATTGCATCTTCTCTTGGCGGTCCACCTTCAAAATCAGGGTTTGACATTGGATAAAGTTCTACTCCGGTCATAAGAATACCTTCATCAGACTTATCAGGATATGGCGTTCCAACAGCCATTTTAATCCCTGCAATAACTTCTGTCTCTCCACATATAACTCTTGCAGAACCTTCAGCATTACAAGTTACTCCTGTCTCAATCGTTATTTTTCTAAAATCATCTTTTTTTCTTCCGTCCATACGAACATTTTTATTTAAAGCTTTAACAATATGATCTTTGAATTTTTCGTTCATCTTTATTTACCTCTATATTTATCTTTCAATGCTTTTCTTTGTTTCTCAGCTATTTCTTTCAAC
This sequence comes from Candidatus Woesearchaeota archaeon, assembly GCA_002686295.1. Taxonomy (GTDB): domain Archaea; phylum Nanobdellota; class Nanobdellia; order Woesearchaeales. The sequence goes on along the minus strand of NZBB01000005.1, from coordinate 10,381 downwards.
GACTTCTTAGCCATAGTTATAGCTTTCTTCAATTCATCCCTAGTTATTCTGCCATCCATTTGTAATAAAGTTATTTCTTCTGTACTTGGAACCATTGCGATAGGTATATCTGCAACATGACCTCCTTCATAAGATTCTTCTTTATAATCCAAATCAATAACTATCTTATCATCCACTCTTCCAGCTGAAACTGCTGCAACCATGTCTTTCATTGTTAAACCAGCATCTGCTAATGCCATTGAAGCAGCACATATACCTGCGCATCTACTACCAGCATCTGTTTGAGGCAGTTCTATGAATACATCAACAACCGCGTTAGGACAACCTGACAAATCAACTACTGGAAGCAAAGATTTCTCTGTAACCATAGATATCTCTCCAGCACGTCTATTTCTTCCAGGTCTAACTCTGTCTCCACTTCCTGAAAATGGCATCATGTTATAATTACATCTTAAAACACCTTTTTTTGGGTTTTGCTTTGACCTAGGGAATAACTCTCTAGGACCATAAACAGCTGCATAAGCAATTGTTTTCCCTATCCTAAAAAAAGCAGAACCATCAGCTTTCTTGATAACACCTACTTTTGTTTCTATCTCTCTTGTTTCATCAAATTTTCGTCCATCAAATCTTTTTTTATAAGTCATTATTTCTTCACCTTTTTATCAAGATATTTTTTTATTTCATCTGTTAAGCCACTTTTATGACTTTCTTCTTCAATTTTTTTTATAGTTTGAATTGCCAATAATTCTTTTTCTGGATCTCCTTGAATCCAAACATAACCATTCTGACCAACAATTACTCTACAGCCAGTTGCATCTTTAATCAAAGATATCATTGAACCTTTTTTTCCAATAATTCTAGGAACTTTATAAGTTCCAACTTTTATTATTTGTCCACCATCAAGTTTTCTCAAACCAGGACCCTTCATAGTTAAATCAACAAGATTTTGAGAGCTAACTCTAATTATTTTAGCCACTACATATTCGTCTAGTGAAAAAAACTTTGTTAAATCAGCACCTTTCTGAATGTATTTAAAAGAAGCTTCCTGTAACATTAATACTGCTGAATAAGCACTATTTATATCCAGTCTCCAACCACTCATTAAAACATCAAAAACTCTGCAAATTATAACATCATTTACTTTTGGAAGATATCTGCCTTCTAATGGAATTGTCTTAACAACTTTTCCATCAACAAATAAAAGTCCAATCCTATTTGCAATTATTTTTTCTTTTTCTCTGTAAGTACCAAATCCTGGTAGATAATCCATTCCTTCTGCAATTACTTCTCCTGGTACAGCTACTTCTTTGTTTTTCAATAATAATTTTCCCATTTTTTATTCACCTTTAATCTAATATTTTTGTTTTCACATTCCCATGTGTTTCTTTGTTTATCTCATCGAAGAATTCATTTTGAAGACCTGCAGGAATTTCAACTACAGCCATCCAAGAACCATCGTTCAACCATTCTTCTTTTTTTATTTGGCTGATTCGCTGAACAAAACCATATAGTTTCGTAGCATATTCTGAAGAAACATTTATTTGAATTTCTTTTTTACTAAACCTTATAGGCAGTATTGGAGTCAGCTTCTTTATTATCTCACTGACTTGTTCCTCTGGTTTTTTAAATTCATCAATATGAACCTTTGCTTGAGCAAAAGCATTTTCAATTCTTTGAACAGGATGAGGTAAACTAGTTTTTGGATCAATTCCATTCCTATGAATAATATTTATTATTCTTTTTTTCTTCTCTTCTCTTAAGCTGTCTCTGAACTCTGCTGTAAGTTGAATTTCACCTTTTTTTATTATTCTATTGGCAACTTCCAGCACATTCTTTGTATCAAAAACTTTTTGCAATTCGTTTTCAGAAGAATGCAATCCTTTATTTGCATCAAAAAAAACTTCTTGAGCTTTCAACACTTCCTCAATATCAATTTCTTTTCCATTCTTATAGTCTATAGCTAAATCAGGATCTATAACCACTTCGAATGTTTGACCATGTGTTTTCAAACGAGCAAGGTTTATGCTTATTTTTTTATGATTAAATAATTGTTGTCCTTTCATTTTAATAATTGTCTTATTTTATCCCTCGGAACTTTCTCCATTAATTTAGTTTTTGTTGAAACGAATGAAGCATCTATTCTTCTAGCACCAAAATCATTATCTAAAATTTTTTTCAAAGCTTTAACACATAACTTTAAGCCATCATCTAAAGACATACCATCTTTATATTGCTTGTGAAGAATCTTTTTCATTTCTACTTCTCCTTCACCTATAGCAGTTGCTAAGTATTGATTATATATCCCTGTTGGATCAGTTTCAAAAAGTTTTGGTACATCATCTTCAACTCCTGCAACTAACAAAGAAACTCCAAAAGGTCTTAAGCCACCAGATTGAGTACATACTTGTTTTAAATTACAAATATCTTTCACAACGCTTAACACATCCACAGATGTATCATAAGTTACCTTGTGCTGTTGTGCTTTCAACTGAGCTCTCTCAACCAATACTCTTGCATCAGATATTATTCCTGAAGCAGTTGCAATTAAGTGATCGTCTATTTGAAATATTTTCTCTATTGAATTAAGAACAACTAATTTATCAACTACTCTTTTGTCTGCAACTAATAATACACCATCTTTACAAACCATACCTATCGCAGTATTTCCTAATTTAACTGTTTTCTTTGCATATTCTACTTGTAATAATCTTCCGTCAGGACTGAACATTGTTATTGCTCTGTCATAACCCATCATTTGATGTTGCATTGCTTCCATTTTTTCACCTCAACCAGCCATATATTTATTCTTTGCTTTCTTAAGTATTCCGCTCACACCAATTGTGTGCAGAGTTACTTCTTCATCATTTAGCTTATTTATCAACGCTAAACTCATCTTTAATTTATCAAGTTTATTTACACCCACTCTTAAAACACCTCGTTGCATTTTTTCATTGAAATCAATGTTTTGCAAACCTGCCTCTGCAGACTCAAATAATCCAAGAAATGAATTTGCTTTTTTAACTATTTCTCTTGACATATTTTTAAATTTTTTTTTACTCATTATTTCATAAACAACGTACCGTTTTTTTTCCTTTAAACTTGGTAATAGTTGTTTAACCATTTTTTAAGAGAAATGCTAAACTTGTTCTTTAGCATGAATTTTTCTTCTTTTCTCCTTTATACTCAAGAACTAATTATCTGTTTATAAAGGTTTTGATAACCATATTTCAAACAAAATAGAATTCTCTGCCGATGATATCTGATAATTCTTTCTTTAACATAATAATATTATTTTTAATATCTTTTTTATTTTTTCCATTCAAGATTATCTCATCATGTTCTTCAACTGTTCTTACAGAATAATTGTATTTCTTGAAAATAAGTTCATTTACTTTATTAAAGAACTCTTTTTCAATAGACCTATTTTGAAAGGTTTTATTCATATCTGCTTTTTTTCTAAGATAATTTATTGGATGCATTAGTTTATCTTTAAGTTTATAGTTAGAAAAAAACTTTTCTTCAAGTTCTTGCTTTATTTTTCTCTTATAACAAGGCACCCAGTCATTTATTAACCCATAAGAACCACCAAATCTTCCAGGCTTATCAATAGTAACTCTTTGTTCCATAAAAAAATAGAAATTTAAAGAAGTATTTAAACTTAAGCTATAATTTCTAGAATTCTTCTTTTCATATCATCTACTGATTCTTTGTTTTTTCCTTCTATTCTAACTCTCAGCAATGGCTCAGTATTGCTTTTTCTAACATTAAACCATGCATTATCATATTCAACGCTTATGCCGTCAAGTCTTGACTGTTTTCCATCCTTGAACTCTTCGGCTATAAGTTTAATCTTTTCATCTTTTCCTTCCACTCCAACATTTACTTCTCCTGAATGAGCGTAAATCTTATATGGTTCAACAAGCATAGAAAGACTTTTCTTTTCCTCAATCAATAATTCCATTATTTTCAACAAAGTCAACAATCCATTGTCTGAGTGATACACTTCCTGATGATAATAATGACTTGAAGCCTCTGCTCCAAATAAAACATCTTCTTTTTTTGCTGTTAAGTATATATATGATCTTCCAACTCTTGTAACTATTGGAACTCCACCATTATCAACTATTGTTTTTTCAATTATCCTGCTTGATATACAATCATACAAAACCTTTCCTCCTGGTTTGTCTCTCAAAACTTTTTTTGTTATAAGTGCAGCTACAAAATCAGACTGTATTGTTTTCCCATATTCATCAATAAATATTATTCTATCAGCATCAGCATCAAACAAACATCCAAAATCAGCTTTTTCTTTAAGAACTACTTTCTTAGTTTCTTCTTGACTATCTTTCTTAAGAGGATTTGGATCATGACTTGGAAAATCACCATTTGGTTCAAAGTTTAAAGGGACATAATTAACATTTAGTTTTGAAAACACTTGTTTGCATATTGGCCCAATAGATCCACTGCTAGCATCTACAACTATCTTAAGTTTTGAAATGTCTTTTTTCACTAAATCAACGATGAATGAAAAATAATCTTCAAAATGATTCTTCTTTGACACTGAACCTTTATCCAACACTTCTACAAAATTGTTTTCTTCCACTAATTTCTCTATCTCTTTTATGCCTGTTTCTTCTGTTAAAGGAGTTGCATCTTCACTATTCATCTTTAAACCATTGTATTCTTTAGGATTATGAGATGCTGTAATCATTATTCCAGATATATATTTGAAATGAGCCTGAACAAAATTAAACATAGGTGTAGTTACAAGACCTATATTTATTACATCTGCTCCTTGCTCAGTTAAACCTTTTACTAAAGAATCAAATATTTGTGGAGAACTAATTCTTGCATCAATTCCTACAACTACCTGTTTTGTTTTTGTAAATGTTACAAAAGATTTTCCTATCTTATAAGCAATTTCTTCATTTATTTGAGAAGGATACACACCTCTTATATCATAAGCTTTGAATATACTCATTTAAGAAATCCTCGCCATTTAGATTTTGCCTTTTTGAATCTTTCTGGCGTTCCAGTATCAAACCATTGTCCGCTAAAAGGATAACCACAAAGTTTTTCTTCAGATGCTAATTTTGGAAATAATTCTGTCTCAATCATCGCATATCCTTCAGGGATATAATCTATAACTTCTGGATTAAGGATGTATAAACCTGCATTTATTAAATTAGATGGAGCATTCTCTTTTGATGGTTTTTCAACAAATGTAATTATCTTATTTCCATTCAATAACGCAACTCCATAAGCATTAGGATCTTTCACTGTTGTTAATGCAATAGTTCCAATTGATTTATTTGAGTGATGAAATGCACACATGTCATTCAAATCAATATCTTTCAACTCATCAGCATTGCACATAATAAATGTTTCTTTCAATAAATGTTTAGCAAGTTTTAAAGGACCTGCTGTTCCAAGAGCATTTTTTTCTTCTATATAAGTTATATTAACACCTAGTCTTTTTCCTTCACCAAGTTTTTTCTTTATCTGTTCAGCTTTGTATCCGACAGAGATTATTATTTCTTTAATACCATGTTTCTTGAATAATTCAATATTATATTGTATGATTGACTTCCCATTTATTTCCATTAATGGTTTTGGCAAACCTTTGCTAAGAAATTTCAACCTAGAACCTTTTCCACCAGCCAATATCAAAGCTTTTGTTGGCTTATCAAATCCTATTGCTTGTCTTAAAAGCATTTCTACAGCATGACTTCTATTCTTTACTTTGCTACCGTTAACGCTCTTATCTACTTTTTCAAGAATGCTTCTTTCCAATGTTAAAGTTACTCTTTCTTTCATTTGAAACAAAATTATTTATCTGTATTTAAATCTTTTGATAAAGTATGACAAAGTGTGAGTGCTATATGATATTATCACACTACATTAATTATTTCAGCAACAGAATAATTTCTTAAAACACTTATAATTTTAACTTTCAAAACCTTTCCAAGCAACTCTTTTCCTTCGACAATAACAGGTCTATAGAAATCATCCCTACCAACAAAAGAACCTTTTTTACCATGCTCAGAAACAAATATCTTACAAATAAATCCTTTTTTTTCAAGTCCGATATCAAGAGATTTATTTAAAGTAGTTAAAAGTTTAGAACGAGTTTTAACAATCTTCGTTGAAAGCAATTTCAACCCTGCAGCAGCAGTTCCTTTTCTAGGATAAAACTTTGAAATATTCAACACCTGAAACTTAAACTCTTTAACAGCATTGATAGTATCATTAAATTCTTTCACCGTTTCAGAAGGAAAACCACAGATTATATCTGTGGCTATAGTTATACCAGAAACACCTATATTAATCTTTTTAATTGAAGCCTTAAATTCTTCAATAGTGTAAGCCCTTTTCATTAACTTAAGAATTCTATTATTGCCAGACTGAAGTGGAACATGCAAAAACTTATACAAGCGATCATCGTTAAAAATATCAATTAGCTCAGCAGAATAACTAACCACATATTCGGGATTAATCATTCCAAGACGAATCTTGAAATCTCTATTTATCAACAATATTTTTCTTAACAAACTTGGAAGAGTAGTTCCTATATCTAAACCATACGCTCCAATATCTTCTGAAGTAATCCAAATCTCTTTAACACCATCATTAAGTGCAGTTCTAACATGCTCAACCACATCATTTTCCTTGAAAGAAGATAATTTTCCTCTAGCAAATTTAGTTTTGCAAAAACTACAATAACCCATACAACCATTAGATATTGGGACCATTTCCACAAACTTATTTCTTCTGATTCTAGGAAGATTTAAAGGAGAATTTTTTGTTTTTTGAAGCAAATGAACTTTATTTCCAGCAATAGTTTGTTCTGCAACTTCAGCTATTTTATGAATTTGTTTCACACCAAGTAAAGAATAATCAATTAAAAAATCATTGTTTTTATCTGCTTGAGGAACACAACCTGCAACAACAACCGGCTGTTTAATTTTCTTCAAAAAAGAATAGAGTTTTTTTTCAGAAGGATCCTTAACAGTACAAGAATTAACTAATACTAAATCAGCAATTTGCTGAGAATCAACAATTTTAAAACTATTCTTAGAAAGCAAACCAGCCATTAATTCAGAATCAGCCCGATTATGAACACAACCATAAGTTTTTATAAAAACTTTTTTCATAAAACACAAAAATAAAAGCAGATATAAAAACTTTTATTAACAAATTATTTAAACATTTAAATATTAATAATGAAAAGGTGGTTTTATGAGTGAAGAACAAAAATTCCCAGAAGGTTTCTACAAATATGATAAAGAAGATATGAATAGCCTCATCAAAGGATTTTCAAACCAAATAATACAAGCATACAAGCTAGGCACAAATATAAATTTTGAAGGAGATATAAAAAAAGTTATTATAACAGGCATGGGTGGAAGTGCAATCGCAGGAGACTTATTGAAAACTTATTTGCAAGATTCAAAAACACCAATAATTATTAACCGAGAATATGATCTTCCAAAAGATGCTGACAAAAAAACATTGGTCATAGTAAGCAGTTATTCTGGAAATACAGAAGAAACAATCTCTGCTTACAAAGATGCTCTGAGAAAATTCTGCAAAATAGTCAGTGTTACATCAGGCGGTAAAATTTATAGAATGTCTGTGACAAACAGAACAAACATTGTCAAAATACCAAGAGGAATACAACCACGAGTAGCACTTGCATACTCATTCTTTCCAATGTTAAAAATTATGGAAAACCTAAGAATAACAAATAATAAGAAAAAAGAAGTAGAACATTTATCTAAGAGTCTTGACAAAAAAATATTTCAAGAAACAGGAATAAAACTCTCAGAAAAGTTAATTGAGAAAGTACCATTAATCTATTCATCAAAAACATTTGCATCTGTAGCTTACAGATGGAAAACACAGTTTAATGAAAATAGTAAAATAATGGCTTTCAACAACCAACTATCAGAATTAAATCATAATGAACTAGCAGGAATAACAAACCTTCAAGCAAATTTTCACTGCATAATATTGAAAAGTGACCTTGATACCCACAGAATAGTAAAACGAATGCAAATAACAAAGAAGCATTTAAGAAAAAGAAATATTGATGTAACAGAGATATCAATAAAAGGAGACACTTTACTAACAAAACTTTTTTCAACAATACATATAGGAGATTGGACAACTTATTTCTTAGCATTAAGGTATATGACTAATCCAACTCCTGTAAATGAGATAGAAACATTCAAGAAAGAACTAGGAAGTTTTATACAATAGACTTTTTCTTTTTCAAAAGTTTTTCATTTAACTTTATGAATTTCTTTACGAAACGCTCCATCAAAAATGAATCACCACCTCTTAAATAGAAATAACCACTAACAGAAACTAATAATGCACCAATAGCATCAACAATTAAATCCCACATCGTATCAATTAAACTTGCTTTCTGCATAGACAAACCAAGAAAATAATCTACTGAAAACTCAAAAATTTCCCAAAAAGCACCAATAGCCAAAGCAAACGAGAAACTAAAAAGAGACGCAAAAAAAGAAGAGAAAATAATCTTATGAGTATAATACAATGAATAAACAATCATAAAACCAATCAATCCAATCATGACAGCAGAAAAACTATGAAGCAATAAATCCCACCAAGGAAACTTAATATAATAATCCTTTAACTCACCAAGTATAAAAGAACCATACAAAAACAAAGCAAACAAAGTCTCAAATTCAGGAGGCAGAATTATTTTAAACTTTCTCTCTATAATTGAAGGAAGAAAAGATATTGCTAAAACAATAGAAGATAAAGTAGCTAAAAGAACTCTACCTTGAAAAATAGCACCAAAAAGAACCACAAAAATCGATATTTTAACAAACCAAGATATATATAGAAGAATACGATCCTTCTTAGGTAGAAAAGAAAAAAATCTTATCATAAAAAAAATTGTTTTTTTCAAAAGTTTATAAATATTTAGAATAAAGCAAAAAATAAAATAAAAAGCAAAAAATAAAACAAAACAAAAAGCATTAGACAAATTTTATAAATAGTTCTGGTTTCCATCGCAGAGTAACGGAGGTATAAATAGCAGCAAAGAAACCTGTGAAGAAAAAACCAAAATGAAAAGAAGTTCTAGAAGATGGAAAAAAAAAGGACAAATGCGATGGAAATGGCAGCGTAAAAAAATGAAAAAAGAAAAGAGAAAGAGACAAAACAAATAAATTTTAATTCTTATTATTCAACTCTCAAAAAAACAAATATTTTTCCTCAATAAATAATTTTAAAGCACAAGTTTTATAAACTGTCTTTTTTTTCCAAAAACATCACATTCAACTAAGATGTGAAAATGCGAAAATCCAAATCGAGATTTTCTACACATCAGCTCCATTCTGTCAGAGACTTAACAGTCGTTTGAATGACGAAAAAAAGTTATGATGCTTGATATAAGACTCAAGTATTGGTAGGAATGTTAAAAGAACCCAACTATATTTCCTTAAAGTAAAAGAAAATTGTGAGAGCGACCTAAAAACAACAGGATTAGAAAACTATTACCCGTTGATCCTGCGGGAGATCGCTGCTATTGGGATCCGACTAAGCCATGCAAGTCTTCTCGTAAGAGAGGCGAAATGCTCAGTAACACGTCGTTAATCTGCCCTTAGGTCAGGGATACCCTCGGAAAACTGAGGTTAATACCTGATAACAGATAGGATCTGGAATGACTTATCTATGAAACTTGTGCCTAAGGATGAGACGGCGGCGGATTAGGCTGTTGGCGGGGTAATGGCCCACCAAACCAAAGATCCGTACGGGCCTTGAGAGAGGTAGCCCGGAGAAGGACACTGAGATACTGGTCCTAGCCCTACGGGGTGCAGCAGGCGCGTAACCTCTACAATGCACGCAAGTGTGATAGGGGGATCCTGAGTGCTTATGCTTTGCATAGGCTTTTGCCAAGACTAAAACTCTTGGCGAATAAGTGGTGGGTAAGACTGGTGCCAGCCGCCGCGGTAACACCAGCGCCACGAGTGGCGATCACGATTATTGGGCCTAAAGCGTCCGTAGCCGGTTTAGCAAATCTTTTGTGAAATCGTCAGGCTTAACCTGACGGATTGCAGAAGACACTACTAAACTAGGGACCGGGAGGGGTCAGAAGTATTCTGGGGGGACCGGTAAAATGGTATAATCCCCAGAGGACTGCCGATGGCGAAGGCATCTGACCAGAACGGATCCGACGGTGAGGGACGAAAGCTAGGGGAGCGAACCGGATTAGATACCCGCGTAGTCCTAGCCGTAAACGCTGCGAGTTAGGTGTTGCATAAACTACGGGTTTGTGCAGTGTCGAAAAGAAGTTGTTAAACTCGCCGCCTGGGAAGTACGGTCGCAAGACTGAAACTTTAAG
>NZBB01000004.1 GCA_002686295.1 Candidatus Woesearchaeota archaeon | reverse complement strand
ATTCCAGGATTAACATTTACATTTTTATCATCACAATCAATACATTTTTCAAAAAAAAAACCATCACCATCTCGATCACATTTCTCGTTAGAATCACCTAATTCAGACACCACACCCAATTTACCAAAACGCGTAGCTTCACCGCCAATATTACTACTATCATCAGAAGAAATAACTCCTTCAACAGAATCAACAGAAGAAGAATAAGCAGGACTATAACCAGAAAACATCACAACCAAACCAGTAATAGAAACAATAGCAATAATAGCCAATACACCAAAATAATAATGCTCACGAGCAGTTTCAGCAACCATTTTATATACGCCTCAAAACAATATGCAACAATTATAAGAACAACCATATATAAATTTATCGATAAAAAAAACAAACTTTCAAAACCCCACTCAACACCACTCAACCCCACTCAACCCATAATCTTTTTAATAACAAAAAAAATTCTTGGAATAAAATGTTAATTAAAGATAAAAAGAAGATTGAAAAGAAAAATCTACAACTGTCTGAAAAGTATACACAAAGACTTGAGAAACAAGCTTATAGAATTGCGGGCAGTCACAGTGCAGTAAAGGTGTGTAGCTGGACCAAGAATATGATAAGAGGATTGGGTGGTTGCTATAAATTAAAGTTCTATGGAATCATGAGTCATCAATGCATGCAGATGACAACAAGCATGAGTTGTGCCAATCGCTGCGTATTCTGCTGGAGAGGATATAAAGCTCCAGTCTCAAAAGAATGGGAGTGGAAAGTTGATGAACCAAATATAATATTAGAAGAAAGCGAAGAAGAACATCATAAATTACTAGTTGGATTCAAAGGAAACAAAGAAGCAGATAAAAAAACTTTCAAAGCATCAAATAATGTGAAACATGTCGCTTTATCATTAACAGGAGAACCAATAATCTATCCAAAAATAAATGAATTAATAAGATTATTCCATAAAAAAAACATATCAACATTCCTTGTTACAAACGCTCAATACCCAGAACAAATAAAAGATTTGGATAAAATAACACAACTATACCTGAGCTTAGATGCACCAACAAAAGAATTACTAAAAAAAATTGACTCGCCATTATTTGAAGATTATTGGGAACGACTGAATAAAAGTTTGGAATACTTCGCAGAAAGAAAAGACCGAACATGCATAAGATTAACAATTATTAAAGGATTAAATGACAATCATCTGAAAGAATACGCTTCATTGATTAACAAAGGAAACCCTGACTTCATAGAGATAAAAGCATACATGTTTGTTGGTGAAAGCAGAAATAGATTGAAGAAAGAAAACATGCCATTACATGAAGAAATAGTATTATTTTCAAAAGAACTTGTTAAACATCTATCAAACTATCGCACAGTATCAGAACACATACCATCAAGAGTCGTAATGTTGGCAAAGAACGAATTCAAAATTAATAACAGCTGGCAGACATGGATTAACTTCAAGAAATTCCACGAGTTAACATCCAAAGAAAAAGACTTCTCAACAAAAGACTACTTGCTGTCAACACCACAAACAGGCTTAAGTGGAAAAGGAACCAGGGATTTAATTAGAGAAAGGGAAGAAATTGAATTGGAATGAAAAAATAACATTAAAAATAATTAAACAACTATTCTTCACTTTTTATGTATAAATCATAAACTTTTTATGAATAATAGAAACATTTATATAATTTGTTCATTATAAAAACATCATGGTTTCAAAATATGGTGTTTTTTATGTGATTGCCAGAAACGGCGAACTAAAACCTAAAGAGATAGTTTACAAATTAAACAAACCAACAGAAGAATATCAAAACATATTTAACAAAATACTGGAACTAGAAAAAGAAAAATATGTTCTAAGAAAAAAAACAATAAAAATAATTCACAACCAAAAAACAACTCAATTATTCAATCTAATATCGTTTTGCATACATAACAACATAAACTATGAATTATTATTTAAAAAAAACATGGTTGAATTCTTGGAAAAAACATCAAAAAAAGAATTCTTCACAATCAAACACGTAAAAATACATCCTCAAACATACAAACTATACACTGAAGCACTAGCAAAGTATGGATTCTTACTTATAATCTCACAAAAACCATTAAGATGCAAACTGCTAAAACACCATTTCATAATAGATCTGTTAAAATTCTTTAATAAAAAAACTAAATTTTACAAACCAAAAGAATACAATTTCACAAAAGAAATAAATAAAGAAATGAAAAAATACAGAAGAAACCTAAGAATAAATTATCAAACAATTCAACAATTAGAAAAAAAAGATGAAATACAATTCATACATGCAAGTCTTAGCTTAGAAGGAAATCCAATAACACTTCCAGAAACACAAAAAATAATTTTAGAAAATAAAATTCCAGAAAGAAAAGATTTCAAGAGCATACAAGAAATAAATAATTACAAACAATCAGTAGACTTAATGTTAAAAAATACGAAAAGAAAAATTAAACTAAACTACAAATCATTATTAAAATACCACGAACTAGCAATGAATCACGAAGAATATTCGGGAAAAACAAGAAAACAAAATGTCATAATAAAAAATAATCCTCAGTTCAAAACAAGCAACTGGATAAACATAGAACAAAAATTACATAATTTAATTACAAAATATGAAGACTTTGAAACAAAGAAAAGAGATGTAAACTACATAATAGGATTCGCATCATACTTCCATAATGAGTTCCAAAGAATACATCCATTCATAGATGGAAATAGCAGAATATCAAGATTACTAATGTTACACATATTAAGAAAAGCAAGAATTCCAATATTAGACATTCCACTAGGATACTTTGACCAATACTTAAACTTAACAAAGAAATCAAAGAAAAGAAATGATAAAGCACTAAAGAATTTAGTGGGAGAAATAATACTAACAAATCTGAAAAATATAAATAGACGCGTGCAATAAAAAAAAAATCTACCAAAATCCACCAAAATCCTTTTATAGTAAATATATATACCTTAATATAAAAAATGGAATTAAAAAAAGCAATAAAACAATTAGAATCATCAAAAGAGTTTAAAGAATTCAAAAAAAAAGATAAAACACACAAATTAGCACATGCTTTTACAATTTTAGATAAAGAAGAGCAACAAGACTGGCAGATAGGATATTATAGTAAAAAAAGCGATAAAGTCATAGTATTTACTGTTGGCAAAGAAATAACTATCAGTCCAGAAGAGGAAGTATTCAAAAAACCCGGACACAAAGTTGAACTTTTAGATTTAAAGAATGTTTCTATAACACTTGAAGAAGCAATAAAAAAAAGCGAAGAAATAGTGAAAAAGAAGTATTCAGCCGAGATAATAAACAAGACAATAGTTATTTTACAATGCTTGAAAACAGAGATGTATAACTTAACACTTGTAAGCCAGAGCTTCAACATAATAAACATAAAAATAAACTCAAAAAATGGCAAAGTACTACATGAGTCAAAACAATCAATTATAGAACTTGGAAAGAGATAATTTTCCAAAAGTTTATAAAAAGAACTAGTTGTCACAAGCCAGAAAAAACTATGAAGAATCACTCTCTAAAAGCTTTTAAATATTGTATGCTAGAAACTATTCTTTCAGAATGTATTTTTACAAAAAAAGGTTTGCAAAACACAGATTTAATATTATAGTTTCAATCTTAATCATATTTATAAAGAAGCTTGTATATTAAATATTTTATGAGTGCAATAAGTTACAAAGCAAAAATTTCTAACAAAAACTTAAACAAATTCTTTGAAACAGAAGAAGAAGAATCGTAAAAGTTAATAAATAACTAAAAACTCTCTTTCTATACATGCAAGCATTCATAGGTGATTTTGTAAGTGCTGGAAACGTTGATTTCAGTCAAGAATTGTTCATGAAAATACAATTTTCAGGTTGCGATTACAAATGTCCTTATTGCAACACACCAGAATTTTTAGAAACAAAACTTGAACAGCAACTAGACCTAAGAGAAATATACAAAGAGATGCAAAATCATATAGGAAGAATTGAAGGTGTATTCTTGACAGGAGGAGAACCATGCTTTCAGAAACAAGCTCTGAAAAATGTTTTATCAAAAGCAAAAGAATTCAGATTAAAAACAATTCTAGATACAAATGGATCCAAACCCGAAGTTATAGAACAAATACTAAAAGAAGAGCTGTTAAACACAATAATAATGGATTTTAAAGCTCCAATGAATGAATTATTTGACAAAGTAACGAAATCATCAACTTTTTTTAAACCAGCAACTGAAATAATAACCGAGACAAAACAAACACTTGAAATATTAAAAGCATACGATGAAAAAACAAATATAATATTTCGTACAACGATAGTTCCGGGCTTATTGTTTAGAAAAGAAGACATTCTAAAAATGGCTGAAGAAATTGAAGGAATAAACGCTATATGGGAACTCCAACCATTCAGAAACGGATTATTAGCAAAAAAAGAAATGCAAAACATAAACAGCCCAACACCCACATTTATTGAGAATTTAAAAGAATCAATTAAGAAAAACATACCTTCTTTGAATGTAAGAATTATTAGTTAACACGAAATTAATATTCTTGTTATATCTGTCGAACTTATTCAAACTAAAGATTAATGCAACTGCCAGCGAAGACAAAACCAAATAGGTTTATTTAAAACAGTCACTTGTAAATATTTTTTCTATGACTTATTTTTATAATAAGAACCAATAAATCATCATTCTCAAAAACAACCATTACAAAATAGTAACTTTATTAAGTTATTTCTTATTCCTTAAAAAAAAATGATGATTGGGGTAACAGGATATTTGTGCTCAGGAAAAGATACACTAGCAGAACAGCTGATAAAAAAAGGATTTGAACATATATCATTATCAGACATTCTAAGAGATGAATTAAGAAAGAGAAAAAAACATATAACAAGAGAAAATCTTATCAAACTTGGAAGCGAACTTAGAGAATTCTTAGGAGCAGACATACTAGCAGAGAAAGCAATCGCAAAAACAGAAGAGGAAAAAAATTATGTTATAAGTTCTATTGGCACAGTTGGAGAAATAAATGTGTTAAAGAAAAAAGCAACTATAGTGTTTGTTGATGCACCAGAAAAAAAACGCTTTGAAAGAATGAATCAGCGAAAAAGAGAACAAGACCCTGAAACATTTGCTGATTTTAAAAAGTTAGAAAACAAAGAAAGCAAAGGAGGAGGGAAAGCTTACAGAGAATTTGACAAATGCAAAAAAGAATCTAATATAATAATTATGAATAACAAAAGTTTAGAAGAATTCCATAAAAAAATTTACAAAATGCTTGAAGACTTAAAAAAGAAAATTAAAAGACCGACATGGGATGAATACTTTATGGAGATTGCAAAAACAGTTTCTAAAAGATCAACCTGCGACAGAGGAAAAACAGGGTGTGTAATTGTAAAAAACAAGCAAATACTGACAACAGGATATGTTGGTTCTGCAGCTGGACAGCAACATTGTGATGAAATAGGACATTTAATGGAGCTAACAAAACACGCAGATGGAATAACAAGAAAGCACTGTGTCAGAACAATCCATGCAGAGCAAAACGCAATAGTACAAGCAGCAAAACATGGAATAGCAATAAAAGGAGCAACAATTTATTCAAAAATGGAACCATGTCCTGTATGTGCTAGGATGATAATAAATGTAGGTATTGAAAGAGTTGTTAGTGACAAAAGATATCATTCAGCACAAGAAACAAGGAAAATGCTGAAAAAAGCAAAAATAAAAACAAAAGTTCTGAACAAAGAAACAACAAAATATGTTAATCAATAATTAATAAAGTTTTATTCCTACTCTTCAAACCATTCTTAATCCTTACTTTTTTCTTTGTTAGCTTTGAAAAAAATCTTATGACATCCATATTAGCCTTATTATTCTCAGCAGGAGAAGCAATATTAACAACTAACACATTTCTAACTTCATCATAAACTTTTACTTCTGTTTTATTAGAATTAGGATTCACTCTAATCTTCAATAAAGAATCACAGATATAATCCTCAACATCCATAAATATTTTAGAAACAAGTAATATTTATTTCTTTACTTTTTTAGGCTCACCAACAACTTTTGGAAATGGATCGTAAGTTCCCCACCAAAACATACAGTCAATACAATAATAACCCCAAACACCTAGTTCACGACAAACCATTAATTCGTTGCATTTAGGACATTTCTTAGGAACAAAAGTTACCTTTATATCTTCCATCTCCTCATTGCTTAACTCGTCGTAATCAATCTTTGACATTTTAAGAATAATCTCTCCATGTAGACTTGCATTTCTCGCACTTTAAAAACTTTGTTTCTGGCTCATCACCAGCCCTTGTTTGGACAAGCCAATAATAAGCTTTTTTATGTTTGCATTTAGGACAATTAGCATCCATTAAAGGAAGCATTTTATCTTCATCTTCAGAAACAACCTCTATCTCTTTATGTTGCTTATTTAAGGTCTCTTTTATCTCTGCACCCTCTAAATCTTTTTTTGTAAAGCCACAGCTGCAGAAAAGAATTCTTTTACCTTTCTCCTGTTTCGGCTTTAATAAAGAGCCACATTTTGGGCAAAAAAGCATTTTATGAAAGTTTTAAAGTCAGATTTAAAAAAGTTTTCATTTATTTGCATATTAAAAACAAATCATCTTTTAGTCTTAAAACCTATTTGATTACAACAATCAATTATTGGGCATCTACTACACCAAGGACTTACAGGAGTACAAAGATGTTGTCCAAAAGCTACCAGCATAGAATTAATTTTCTCCCAATATTTAATAGGAAGCTTTTTTCTCAACACCATCTCAGTCTCAAAAGGAGTTTTAGTTTTCAAATAACCAAACCTGTTCATAATGCGATTAACATGTACATCAACGCAGACAGCGGGTTTTTGAAATCCAACAGCAACAACTAAATTAGCTGTTTTTCTTCCAACACCAGGCAATTTAACTAATTCATCAACTGTTTCCGGAATTACGCTATTAAATTCTTTTTTAATTGCAGAAGGCAATTCTTTCAGATATCTCGCTTTATTTCTGAAAAACCCAACAGGATATATCAATTGTTCTATCTCTTTAACACTTAAAGATTTCAAATCTTCAAAGTTTTTAACTTTTGAAAAAAGCTTTTTAGCAGCAACAGCTGTTGTTTCATCCTTTGTTCTTGCCGAAAGAATAGTTCCTAGCAAAACATTGAAAGCACTCCCGGACTTTATCTTTATAAGGTCAACTATAGGAACTTTATATTTTCTAGTTTCTTTTTTCAAAATAGAATATATTTTGTCAATATCAACTTTTTTCATTATGAATATCTTTCAAATTTTATATTCTCAGAATCAACTCTTTTGCCAAGTAAATAATCTTTTGTTTCAAAAATCATTTCTTTTAATCCACATATATAAAAAGTTTTATTTTTAAGGTTTCCGTTTAAGTGTTTCTGTACCCTACCCGTATTTCCATCCCACTTTTCTCTTGTAATTGTTACCAGGTATTCAAAATTTTCATTATTCTTTTCCAACTCTAAAAATTCTTCATGAAAAACTAAATCATTTCTTGTTCTGGCTCCGAAGAAAACTTTAAATTTCTTGTCTTTGTTAGAAAGCAAATGTTCCTTAACAACACTGTACAAAGGCACAATTCCAGTACCAACACCAATAAGCCAAAATTCATCATTTGAATCATTTTCATCAAAGAAAAAACCTCCAAAAGGACCTTTAATCTTAAATTCATCACCTATTTTTGTTTTTCTAAAAACTTCTGATGCAAATCCTTTATCAATTATTTTTATACAAAGGTCTATTTTTCCTTTCTTTGAAGGCGGATTAAGAATTGAATAAGCTCTCCATTTAGAATCACTTCCATTCTGAACTTTAATCATTACATACTGTCCTGCTTTGAAAACCAGTTCTTCATCTATTTTTATAGATATTTTTATTATATCACTTGCTAATTTTTTATTCTCAATAACAACTCCTTTTAATTCAACTGGTTTCATATTAATTATACACCTCATACTAAAAATATTTTCATGAAAAAAATCCTTCAAGACCAATGAAAGACATTAGTTTAACAAACCATATCTTTACATAACCTAAGAATGGAATTCTGAAAACTGCTTTTCCTATGTATGAACTCTCCGGAATATTGGTTTCATCAAAATTAAAAGATTTAATCTGAGCATGATTATTATCACCTTTTGTTTCAAAAACTATATCCTTATTATCATTATCACCATTATTATTCTTAACTAAAATAACCCTGTGAATAATAGGGTATTGCTTTCCACGCACATAATATACTATGACATCGCCAACAACTATTTTTTCTGTATCTGTACCGAAAAGAACAATTATATCCCCCTTGTTAAAACCATTTTTAAAATAAAACTGCTTAAAATCCTGTTTGGTAATATTAAAGTTTTCATAAAAAGATTCTTGAGAATCCCACCAACTATCAAAAGAAGATGTATGCTCCATACTTGGACTAACAACTGCCACAACAGGAAAAGAAGTATTAAATAACAATCCTAATCCTGGATAAACCAAGTATTTTATTATTATGAAAGCAAGAATTATATTAACTATCCAACTAGCCAAAGATTCCTCGTGCCAAATAAAATGCCATGCTTTTGCAAAAAAAGTTTTCTTTAGTTTCTTCATTTCAGAAGAAAAATCTAGAAGGGTTTTTAAGTTTTATCAATAACAAAATTGAATATTGAGTTAATAGCATAATTAAAATTCTCAGAATTAGAAAAAGAATGGTCACAACCAATAATTTCATCCAATTCACAATCAGCTATTGAATCGTATAATTTTTTAGTATCATTAATAGAAACACATTCATCATCGGAGCCATGAACTATTAAAGTAGGAGCATTAATCTTCTCTGCATAATCAAAGCCTATATTTTTCTTGCAGTCTTCAACAAATGAATTACTTAAAGTTAGTGGTTGACCAGATATATTAAATGTTATACTTGAATCTTGTTCTTTAAATTCATAAATATCTTTTAGAAGCAAATCAAGTCTCTTAGAGATTGGACATTTTAAGCCAAGAGCAAACAAATCAATATTTGGAGCTGCAATGATAGAAGCAAGACCTCCAAAACTAGATCCTATCAATCCTATCTTTGAATAACCTTTATCTTCCACAAAATCAACAGCTCTAAAAACATCATCAACAGCTTCAGAAACAGTTATATCTTCAATAGAACCATCACTTTCCCCATGAGCATAAAAATCAAATCTAAAAGTTGCCAACCCAGATTTGATAAATTTATCTTCCAAAGAAGTATAAGTTCTCCCATTTTTTCCCGTTCCAAATCCATGAGCCATTACAACTATTGAATCACCAGAATCATCACCAAGATTATCATATGAAAGAACACCACTTAATTTATCTCCATTACTATTGTTAAAATAAAGTTTCTCCTGCATGAAAAAATAGCAAATACAAGGTTATTTTAATAATTTTTGTCAAATTAAAAATAGAAAAATTTATAAACTAAAAATACAATAAAAGAGCATAAAATAATATAAAAAACTATGAAAGGTTATAAAAAATGAGAAAATTGTTGTTTGCATTGATGATTTTGACACTACTAATTTTCACTAGTTGTGCAAATGAATCAGCCGAGACAGGATCAGAGTCATTTGAAGATGAAATATCTGAGATAGGTGAACTGGAAGAAGAATTAATAGATGAAGAATTGGAATCTGAACTTGAAAGTTTAAACTTAGATGATTGGTAAAAGGTGATAATATGAGAAAAACAAATTTGTTAATATTAACAATGTTCTTGCTAAGCATAGCAAATGTTATTGGACAAACTAATACAGATTCAGTTGAAGAATTAGATACAGATATAGAATTAATAGAAGAAATAAGCTCAATAAACAATGTTGATAGATGTATTGAATTTGTCAACAAAAAAAGACCAAATATTGCGAATGATAAAGTTAAGAGATGGTGTAATAAAGAGATTAAATCCGGAACTAAAAATATAAAACAAGTAAGAAAGCTTGATAAAAGCAGATTAAAAAAAATAAAAGGACTGTCTGCGAAAAAACAAAAATCTTTGCTTGATATGAATCCTGAAAGAAGAGCTAAGCTTGCAAGTCTTAGTGATGAAAAATTAGCAATGGTTGCAAAGCTTGACAAAACAAAAGTCAGAAAACTGGCTAAGATAAGTAATGAAAAAATTGCCCGAATAGCAAAGCTTGATGAAAACCAACTAAAAAAGCTAGCAAGCATGGACAGAGTTAGACTGAAAAAACTATCTGGAATGAACGAGGAATCTATGAAAAAAGAACTTGAAAAATACCAATTAAAAGCAGTTGTAAAAAAAGATTTCAAGAAGAGAACAGTTGCAAAATCTAACTTAAAAATGGTTAACCAGGAATTCCTGAAAAAAGTCACTTTATATAAAAATATGAAAGCTAATTTCAAGAATGAAAGAACAGCTTTTCAAGAAGCGAAAGAATCAGGTGATGAAGAAGCAGCAAAAGAACATGCTAAGAAATTTTTGTCACACGCAGCAGACATGACCATAACCACACTTGAAAAAGTTCGTTTAAAAGCCGAAACAAGCGAATCCATGAGTGAAGATGAAGTAGCTGAAACCATCTCAAAAATAAATGAGAAGATTAACGAGTTAGAAACTTCAAAGAAGAAAGTTTTGGCTGCAACTAGTAAAGAAGAGATTAAAGATGCAGGAAAAATCATAATTAACGCATGGAAAAGAGCCAAACATATGATAAAACTGCATGCTGTTAAAGTAGTTAAATCTAAAGTCTCAACTATCTTAGCTAAAAGCGAAAAGTTAGAAAGAAGACTAGAACATTTTCTTGCAAAAGCAGAAGAAAAAGGTGTTGATACAAGCTCATTAGATGAACAAGTTGATTCTTTCAGCGAAACAATAGATGAAGCAAGAACTAAGTTCAAAGAAGCTGAAGCATACTTAAAAGAAGCAAAGGATGCAGAAGACGATAGCAAAAAAGAACTATTGGAAGAAGCACGTTCTTTGACAAAAGAAGCTTACGGATTATTGAAAGACGCACATAAAATATTAGCTGAGATTGTCAAAAGCGTAAAAGGAACTGGTGAAGATTTCAATGTTGATAAAGAGATAAATAGTGAAGAAACAGAAGCTTATGAAATAATTGAAGTAGCATCAGTTGAAACTGTAGAAACAGTTGAAAAAATAGAAGTTGATAAATCTGAAGCTGATACAACAGTAGTAGCATAAATTTTTAAATAATTTTTTATTTTTCTTTTTTATAATGAACTTCTGTCCTGTATGCGGAGATAAAACAGAAAAAACCTTTTGTGAAAAGCACGAGAAAAACAGCTTTGAACATAAAGATATAGTTTTAAGAGTTTGTGAATGCAAAAAATACTTCTATAGAAACAGATGGAATAAGTTTAACAACTTGAAATTAGTTGCTAAAAAAATATCTAAAGAATGTATAGAAGAAGGATTAAAAACAAAACTCTTAATAGACGAAAAAATAGAGAAAAAGAATTTTGAAGTTGAAGTAATAAAAAATGGAGAAAAGTTCTTATTGCCTGCAAAACTTCAAGTAGAAAAATGTCCTGTCTGCTCAAAGAATGATGGTACTTATTTTGTGTCAACAATTCAAATCAGACCAAAAAATAAAGAAGTTTTGGAATTTGTAAAGAAACAAGTAGAAAAAGATGAGCAAACATTCATATCAAAAATTAATTTGTTAAAAGAAGGATATGACATATTATTATCTTCAAACAAAGTAGCATTAAAAATAGGAAGAAAACTAA
Organism: Candidatus Woesearchaeota archaeon; assembly: GCA_002686295.1. Classification (GTDB taxonomy): domain Archaea; phylum Nanobdellota; class Nanobdellia; order Woesearchaeales. The sequence continues at coordinate 2,788 of NZBB01000004.1, read as the reverse complement.
CTAAGAGTTTTAAAGGCGAATTAAAGACTTCAAGGCATTTATTTGGACGAGATAAACAAAGAAGCAGGGATTTATATAGAGTCACAGTTTGCTTTAGGATGGAGTAGATCTTACAATGAATAAAAAAGGACATCATGAAATCGGAATAACACCTTATGTTCTACTCACAGGCATCATAGGAACTATTATTTTATATTTCAGAAAGAAAACTAAGAAATTAAAACAAAAAATTTAAATATTACTATTACTAAAATAGTTTTATATGAAAAAATTAATCGCGACTGCATTGATATTATTTGTTGTAATAGTTCTTTTGGTTAAATTTTCAGATATTGAAGAAAAAGTTATTATGTACAACAATAAGGATTTGTTTGAGAAACAAGATTTAGATACAACAATAGAACCNGCAGAAGAAATGACTGAAGAAGAAAAAGAAGTAATCATAGAACGATTAAAACAAATGGGTTATATTGAATAATTATTTTTTGTTTCGATAAAGCTTCTTATCAACTGCAGATATCATTGCTTTCTTTTTATCTAATTCAATATCAAAAAATGAAATTAATTTATCTATAGTTTTTGAAGGTTTTTCTATGAAATCTTTGTAGTTTAATATTATAAAGTTAAAATCCTGTCTTAATTTAAGTAATTTTTTACAATCATAATTTAATTTTAAAACAGCATTTTTGGTTTTATCTCTATTATCATCTACTTTTCCAATCATTTTTTCAGAAGAATCTAAGATTTCATTAATATCTCTCTCAATATAAACTATTTTATAATCTCTTTTCGGCAAAAATCTTAAACCATAATTTAATAATTTAAGAACTTTGTAATCATATTCTTCTACAATATTTGAATTCTTTATAATCTTGTTTATTATATTTGTAACTTCAAAATAACCTTTAGGATTATTTGAATCTGATTCTCTCTGATTATCTGTAGCTATATTCATATTTGCTTTTGACAATATTTGCATGACCATAGAAGTTCCTGATCTAGCAAATCCAGAAACAATATAATTAACCATGTTAATTATTATAAATATTATAGTTATTAAAACTTTGCCTAAAGAAAACTATCCAGTATGAATTTTTTCTAGAAACTTATTAAGCAATTTTTCCATGCGCTCTATTTTTTTAGGGTATTCTTTTATAAGATTTTCTTGTTCATAAAAATCATATTCAAGATTATATAATTCATAATCATTTTCTTTCTTTATGTACTTCCAATCATCTTTAATTATTGATTGTCTATAATGCTGCACAGACTCACTTAATATTGTTCTATTATTACTATCTTTATTTTTTATTAAAGGAACAAAAGTTTTTCCTTGGAACTGTGAAAAACTGTCAATATTCAAGAAATTTAAGATTGATGGAGCCAGGTCTATAAGCCCAACATTATCATTAACAATCTTTTGTTTAATATTAGGAACTCTTACAATTAAAGGAATATGTAATATCTCATTATACAACTTCCAATGAAGAAAATCATCGTGCTCCAAAAATTCTTCACCATGATCCGCTGTGAAAACAATTATTGTTTTATCATATAATCCTAATTCTTTTAATTTGTCTATTATCATTCCAACCTGTTCATCAACATATAAAACCTCTCCATCATAAAGTGCAACTAATTGTTTAACATTCTCTTGAAAAGAAAAATCTATATCTGACCAAAATTGCTTTCTCCAATTTAAACCTGATTTGTTTACATCAGAAATAAATTCTTCTACAGAAGTATATAAATTAGAATTGTTTTTATCAATCCAATTCTGAAATCTAATTGGAGGAATATATGGATCATGAACAGTATAAGTATGATAAAACAAAAAGAATTTTTCTTTAGAAACATAATCTAACCAACTTAAAGTTCTATTTATATGATATCCTGTATCTAATTTAGTATTATTATTTTCATACCAATAATCAAATCCTCTGGAAAAACCAAAGAATTCACTAACATGTCCTCCACCCGTAAAACCTCCGGTCAGATAATCTTTTCTCTTCAATAATTGTGTTAGAGTAACTATTCCTTCTGATAATTTGTGATTACAATAATATTCTGATCGTTCATAATTACAAACTTTATGAACAGAAGGATAAAGAGAAGTTAACATAGTCATGTGAGAAGGGACAGTTAGTGGTGCTTGACTGAAAGCTTTCTTGAAAACAATGCTTTCTTCAGCTAATATATCAATATTAGGACTGGTATTTCTTTCATAACCATAAACACCCAAATGATCAGCACGCAAAGTATCAATAGAAATAAGAACAACATTACAATCACTACAAACAAAATCATCAACAAACAAAAAATCAAAAAAAGAAGGAAAAAAGAAAAAAACAACCAAAAAAACAAACTCAAAAAAAATTAAAACAATAAAAAAAAGTTTCAAGCTTTTTTTAAACGAATAATTCATTTTCTAAATACCAATAATATTTTTTATGAATTTAACATTAATCTATATAACCTAATAATTTTAATTGTTCTAAAGTTTTTTTACTTATAGTTGTGTGTTCTGCTTCCTTTTGCATTGATTCAGCAAATATTCTATTAATATTATTCCTTAACTTATTTGCTATAACAGGATTTTCTAAAATTATATTTTTACGCTCATAAGGATCATTTGATATATTATACAATTCTTCAAAAAAATTGTTAGAATAATCTTCATCTGACTCATTTTCGTCTTCAGATCTATATCTATAGTACTTTAGATTGTCTTTTATTATTGTTCCACGATTCCAACGACCACCACTAAAAACAAAATCTTTTTCTTTTT
>NZBB01000003.1 GCA_002686295.1 Candidatus Woesearchaeota archaeon | reverse complement strand
TTCTATGACCATCAAAATGATATTTTCCATAAGAAGGATCAACTTCAACTGTTTCTTGCAATCCTTCTCCTGAACGCAAAGCCCTCAAAATATTATCATATTTTAATTTTTTAAGCTCAAAAATAGTTGCTTCTCTACCCATCCGCCATGGCCAAAAGCTGTGAGAGTCAGAGAAAGAAACAAGATTAAACTTATCCAACTGACTTAATCGCCAGTTCATTTCAGGATCACTTGAAAGTCCTGTTTCTAAAGCATGAACATATTTTTCCTGATCTTTAAAACATTCATGAACTGAATCAAAACCTGATTTTGAGCCGAATAAACTAAACCATGGAGTCCATATATGAGCTGGAATAACTTCTATGTCCAAGGATATTTTTCTTAGATTATAAACAAAGTCATGACAAGATATTTTAAAGATTGGTCTGCCATCATAATCTACTCTTCCATGTTTTTTCAAATAATCTGTTATTTGCTCAACAACATCAAAGTTTGGTGCTAAAACAACGTTATGGATTCTTCTGCCTCTGTCTGCCTGTGTATATATCAACGATATTTCTGTCTGTAGGATAAAAGGAAATCCAGAACTAGTCTTTAATATGCCTGTATCATCTTCAACTAATTCATGTTTTAATTCTTTAAACCATTCAGGATGAGTGAAGTCTCCTGTTCCAAGAATATTTACTCCTTTTATTTTAGCCCATTTCTCAAGATTTTTTATGTCTATAGCTGAAGAACAAGCTCGACTATACCTTGAATGAATGTGAAGATCCGAAATATATCTCATAAAAAAAAATTATGGAGTACAGATTTAAAAATATATTGTAAATTGTAAAAAAAATAGTATTAACAAACTTTTTAATTATTTTTTCTTAAAAAAAAAATTCTGAAACAACTTTCTTGATTTTTTCGAAAAAAACTCTGTAAAACTAATAAAGCAAAAAATATATTTGAGGTTTTATGTTTGAAAAAAAATAAAAACATAGAAAATTTTAAATAACAAGCAGATAATAATGAGAATATGAGAACAAAAAGTATTCTTCCAATAATAATTCTTATTCTTACTTGTTTTAATGTTTCTGCTTTTGAAAAAATATTTGATGACTATGTTTATACAATGGATACTTTTCAGGTTGAAGATGACCTGTATTATGTTAATTCTCTGGCAAACAACAATCTTGTTATGATACTGCGAAAAAATGAGTTTGATGCATTCTACGTTAATAATGGCAGTTGCGAAGACACTCCTTTTTATCAATACTGTTTTATGGGTACAAAACTTGATTACAATGAATATGGAAGACAAATACCAAATACTCTTAACTGGGAGCCGGCTATAAAAGTAGAAATATACTATAAAGTTCCAAGCGTTACTATTTCAAGAACAATTGAAAGCGAAGTAAATAGAGATGATAAAACAACTATAACAGTTACAATAACAAATGATGGAGAAGTTGATATAGATAACTTGTTTGTTGAAGAAATAATACCTTCATCTGCAACTATTCAGAATCTTGGCTTAGGAGTTCAAAAAATAGGTAACAAAATTTCATGGAGTAAAATAAGTTTAAATAAAGGCCAAAGCATTTCATTTAATTATAAGCTTAAACCAACAAGCTATGAATCAATAACACTAGCAGGAGTTTTTAATTATGAATATGAAGAGCTAGAGTTTAGTGAAAACTTAGAAAATTCAATAATAACAATAAATTATCCTATTGAGCTATCATCTTCAATGAGTGCAACTACAGTTAATACAGGTGAAGAATTTACTTACACTTTCACGCTTACAAATGATGATTGGGACGACTCTATGGATTTAGAGTTTAGTTTTTTGAAACCAGACGCTTTAACAATCACTTCTCTACCAACATTCCTAGATGAGTCAAACAACATAATTCATAATACTGTTTTGCAAACAGGCGAATCAATAACTATAGCTATAAAAATGAAAAGCGATTATGAAGGAACTTTCGATGTTGCAATAAATTCTGTTAAAACTATTAGAGAAGAGGTTTATGAAGACAGTGAAATTTTTAATATAACTGTACAGGTTCCAAGAATGACTCCTGAAGTTAAAAGCTCAAGGACAGAACTTAATGAAGGGGCACCATTTACTGTCAGTACATTTATGGAAAACCTTAATGAGATAACTTACTTTGAAATAACAGGTGTTATTCAAATACCTGGTTTTGAAACAAAGAAAATATCTTATAATGCTATTGAACCAGGCGAGAAGAAACTTTTATTTGAGGAATCAATGAATGCAAAAGATGTTGATGAGGAAACAGATATCCAAATAACTTTTAGAGGAAGGTATAGAACCTCAAATCATCAATATTTTAACTTTGAAGACAGTGTAAACATGAAAATAAACCCTATAACTACTGGATTAAACATTGACAAAATTACTATCAAACAAGAATTCTTTACAGGTGAAGAAATAACTATGATTGTGAAAGCAAAGAATATAGGTCAAAAAACAATTATAGCGAATTTAAAAGAAGAAATACCTCATCCTTTAGAAGTAATAAGCGGGCTAACTGAGAAAACATTAACTATGAATTCTGGTGATGAAGAAGAATTCTATACATATAAATTAAGGGTTCCTTTAGAAACAGAAGAAGGCATTTATTCAATAAAAACAATCCTTGAATCTGAAGAGTTAAGTAAGGTTGAAGAATTAAATTTAACAATAAGAGCGAATGAGACTCTTATAGAAAAAGAAGTTATTGAAGAAATTGTTGAAGAGGTTGTTGAAGAGAAAAAAGGTTTTTTTAGAAGTATAATGGATTTCTTGCTTAAGATTTTTGGATGAGTCCTTTGAATATATTGTGTTTATCTCTTATTATTCTTATCTTTATTCGTTCTCCAATATTTAAGTTTCCTGAAACAACTATACATCTATTTTGGGCAACACAAATAAATTCTCCAGAATACTTGCCTGGACAAATTACTGTTGCTTCAATCATCTGCCTTTTTTTGAAAGGTTTAGGGATTTTTGTATCATCAAATATGTTGTAGTCTTCTGCAGAATTAACAAGTTCTGATTCATGCTTTCTTAGAAGTTTAAAGAACCAATCCATTGACTTTGCTTTTACAGGGTTTCGTCCTTTTTTGTATGATAAAAAGTTTTGAAATCCCATTCTATACTTTCCTTTACAAAACTCTACCATTTCTTTAATATCAGAATCATTATAACCTGGAACTATCAATGGGGCTATAAGCACTTCAATTTTTCCTTCACAATATCCAAGAACTTTTTTTATTCTATCAATTGGATACACAGCTCCTGAAAGTTTATCTGCAGTTTCTTTGTTTAAAGTGTTCAAAGAAAGATTTATTCTGCTTAGACCTGCTTCGACAAGTTTATCAATCAGTTTTTCTGTTAGCAATAAACCATTGGTGTTCATAGAAATTGTTTGTGCATGTTTCTTCAACTCTTTTACAAGCTCAACTATTCTTGAATACATTAAAGGTTCACCCTGAGGATTTATAGATACTTCAACAGGATTTTTCTTTAAAGAAGCTATCTTCTGAAATTCTTCAACTAAATATGATGGTTCAACTAAAAAATCTGTTTTTTTCTTAGAAGATTTTCCTGCATCAACAGAGCAATATATACAGTCAAGATTACATAATGAAAGGGGTTTTACTTCTATAAGATTAGTTCCTCTATCAACAATGCCGAATTCATTAGATCCTAATAATGGAATGCTTGAATCTCTATGTATATAGATAGTTTTATTACCAAAAACATTTATCAAATTTGAAAATCCTATTTTTAACAATCTGTTAAACTTGTTTGTAACTGTTTTCTGAGAAGCATCAAACTCTAAGCTATCTTCATCGATTTTAAATGCACTAATTTTTGCAAGAGTTTCTTTTTCAACATAAAAAAAATAGTGTTTCATGAATACACACTTTACTTTATTATCTTCTTCTTTGAACTTGAAATCTTGAAAAGCAACTATTGTCATTAGATAAAAGAAAAAAATGTTCTTTTAAATGTTTAGTGAAAAATTTAAATATAGAAGGAATAATCCTTAATATTATGAATGAAGTTAAAATAACTTATGAAACATTGTTTGATCTTCTAAGGCGTGAAAAAGGACGCGAGGAACTGCAAGAATTGGACGAAACTTTTTATCAGGATGTAATAAATTACTTGGCTCAAAAACAATCTCTTCTAGACGACCAAGGAACTCAAGCAGGGCTATTCGGAGCTACGGAGTCTGAGAAGTCAAGAATACAAATACAGAATGTTAAGAAAATAGTCAAAGAGCTTTACGACAGGCGTGAAAGCAAAATATTGAAGTTAGCAATAAACAAGTCAAAAACAGGTTCTAAAATAGTTAATTCTATCGCTATGCTTCCTGAAGAAAAAGTTTTTTTTGAAGAAGCATTGAAAGTATTGAATAATAATAGGAATAAAGTTCTTAGAAAAGTATTATTATTTGATAATACAACCACAAATAATGTGCCTAAACAAGAAAACACTTTTGTTGAAGAGGAAGAAAAAAGAGAAGAAGAAGGGGAAAAAAGAGATTTTAGTGAAGAAGAAAACGAACAAAAAAAGCAAAATAATGAGCACATTTCACAAGAGATTTGTGAAGAGGATTATGAATCAAGCAAGATAAAAGTTAAGTTTTTGAAGGAAGTTCCTAAGTTTATAGGTAAAAAACTTGAAGAGTATGGTCCTTTTGAAGAAGGTGATACAGCTGAGATTCCTGAGATAATAACTAAAATACTTTTAAAAAAGGAGTTAGCAGAAACTTTTATAAACCAATAATTTTTTCTCAGATAATATGAAAAGACCTAAAAGCTTAAACAGACATTGTCCATTTTGTAATAAACATACTGAACAGAAGGTTTCAACAGCTAAAAAAAGAGCTAAAGGAGCTACTCATCCTTTATCAAGAGGTTCAAAAAATAGAGCCATGAGAAGAGGTGAATGGAGAGGTGTTGGAAATCTTGGAAAATATAGTAAGCCTCCAAAACCAAAAATGGTTGGAAAGAAATTAAGCAAAAAAACAGATTTTAGGTATACATGCAGTGCTTGCAAAAAAACTCACGCTCAAAGTTCTGGTTTTAGAGCTAAAAAAGTTGAGCTAGTATAATTCTAACAAAAGAATAAATCTTAATCTTTTGAATTTCAATAATTTACTATGAAATATGATTTATTAAAAATTTCATATCATTCTTTGAAAACTTTTATAAATAGTTTTGTTATTCTCAAATAAGAGGAGGTTTAGACTATGAAAAACAATCCAGAATCAAAATTTATAAAGCTTAGATGCTCTAAATGCAAGAACGAACAAACAGTGTTTGGGAAATCGGCTTCTAAAATTGAATGTCTTGTATGTGGAAAGATACTTGCGGAACCAACAGGTGGTAAAACAGATGTGAAAGCTAGAATATTGGAGGTTCTTGAATAATGCTTTTTAGTAAAACCGGAGAACCTGAAGAAAATGAATTAGTTCTTTGTACAGTTACAAAAGTTCAGTACCACTCTGTTTTTTGCAGTTTGGATGAATACAAAAACTCTTCTGGAATGATTCACATCTCAGAAGTTAGTCCTGGAAGAATCAGAAATATAAGGGATTATGTAAAAGAAGGAAAAAAGGTTGTTTGTTTAACTCTTAAAGTCGACAAGCAAAGAGGACATATAGATTTATCTCTTAGAAGGGTTAATGATGCTCAACGAAGAAGAAAAAATAGTGAAATAAAACAAGAGCAAAAAGCTGAGAAAATAATTGAATTATTGGCTTTAAATATTAAAAAACCATTTAAAGAAATCTATAAAAAAGTATCTGAGATTATATTTAAAGAATATGAAATGATTCATTTATCTTTTGAAGATGTTGTTGAGAATAATGTTAAACTCGAATCTCTTGGTTTAGAAAAAAAATTAGCTGAAAAACTCACAAAGATTGTTAAAGATAAAATAAAACCAAAAGAAGTTATGATATCAGGAGAGTTTTCTCTTACAAGTTATGATGAAAAAGGACTGAAAATTATTAAGACTGCTCTTCAGAAAGCAGAAAAAGTTGATGAAAAAGTTGATATAAGCTATAAAGGGGGAGGACATTATATCATTAGAATTACTGCTAAAGAATATAAGGAAGCTGAGAATATATTGAAAAAAGCAGTTGATGAAACAACTGATTTTATGAATTCAAAGAAAGGGGAAGCTTCTTTTGAAAGATATGAGAAATGATACTCAAATGTCAAGTATGTAATAGTTATGGTTTGAAAAAGAGTTGTGGTTGTGGGGAAAAAAGAGTGAATCCTAAACCTCCAAAGTTCAGCCCTGAAGATAAATACGGAAAATACAGAAGAAAAGTTAAATATGGAAAATGACTACTTGGAAAATTTATGGTAAAAAGGATTTGAAACTCTCAGAACCTATTCTTATTGAAGGATTGCCTGGTATTGGTAATGTTGGAAAAATAGTTGTTGATACTGTTGTTGAAGAGCTTAAGGCTAAAAAAGTTCTTGATTTCTTCTCATATTCTCTTCCAAACTCAGTATTTGTAAATGAAGATAGTTTGATAGAACTTCCTAAAATAGAGCTTTATCACAAAAAACTTGATGGGAAAGACTTTTTATTCTTAACAGGAGATGTTCAACCGATGGAAGAACAATCATCTTATGAATTCACTGATAAAGTTCTTGAGTTAGTGAATGGTTATGGTTGTAAAGAGATAATAACTCTTGGAGGAATAGGTATAAATGAAGCTCCTGAAAAACCAAGAGTTTATTGTACTGGTAACAGCAAGCAATTAGTTAACACTTTCAAGAAATTTCAGGTAGATACAAAACTTTATGGAATTGTTGGTCCGATCATAGGTGTTTCAGGATTACTGCTTGGGCTTAGTAAGAATAAAAAAATAGATGCAGCAGCTATATTGGCTGAAACTCTTGGTCATCAAATGTATATTGGTATAAGAGGTGCTAGAGAAATTATAAACGTTTTGAACAAGAAATATTCTTTAAAGATATCCACAAAAAATATAACTAAAGAGATTAAAAAACTTGATGAAGAGATGAATTCTGAGACTAGTAAAAAACATAAAACTTTAAACCAGCTAAAACAATACAAGGAAACAAATTATATTGGCTGATGATAAAGAATTATTCTAAAGGAATAGTGTTGGTTGAGAAAGAAGAAATTTGTAATTCTGACTTTGCAAAAGCTCGTGGCTTGATGTTTTCTAGAAAAACTGATAAAGCATTAATATTTCCTTTCAGAAAGAGTAAAAGAATTTCTTTGCATATGTTCTTTGTTTTCTTTTCTATTGATGTTTTGTTTCTTGATGAAAAGAAAATAGTTGTAGAATTAAAGAATTGCTTTAAGCCATTCACATTCTATTTTTCAAAGAGAAAAGTTAAATATGTTGTTGAATTACCAGTTAATACTATTAAACGTACAAAAACAATTGTTGGCGATAAAATAGGTTTTTAATATGAAAATAATAGGTCTTAATCTTGCTGTTAGCAAACAAAGCAATACTGGTTTCTGCATTTTAAGCGAAGAGGTTGAAGTTATCAAAACTTTGAAAAGTGATGAAGAAATTATTGGTGCTGTTGAATCTTTTGCTCCTGACATCGTTGCTATAGCTACGCCTCTTTCATTCCCTGAAAAAGGTAATTGGCGCAAAGCAGAAGCAGAACTTGACAAGAAAAAAATAAAATTTACTGCTCCACGTGGATTAATATCCATGGAAAAACTTACTTTAAGAGGCATCTCTTTAAAAGAACATTTTCAGAATAAAGGATTCCTTGTTATAGAAGTTCATGCAGGAGCATTTTGTGACTTGTTGAAAATCCCGCGAGAGAAGAATTATCTTCACATGAAAAGATTGTTAAAAATTTATGGTTTAAAACTTCCTAAAAGAGAGTTTTTACAAGTTGAACTTGATGCTGTAACGGCTGCTTTCACAGCAAGGTTATTTTTGGATGCAAAAGTAGAGTTCCTTGGCTCTGAAGATGAAGGGCAAATAGTTGTTCCTAAGGTTAGAAGATGAAATTAATATCAATTATTTGTTTATTGTTAGTATTTATTAATTCAGTTAATGCATTAGATATATCTGTTCAGGATAAAATAATAAATGAACAGAAAGTTTTAGAAAAGATAACTTTTACGTTTGAGAATATAACAAAAAATACTTATTCTTTCATACTACCTGATTCGGCAACAAATGTTAAAGTCTCAAAAGGGATTGTAGAGAATAATTCTTTTGTTATTAATCTTAAAGATTGTGAAGTTCCATGCTTTTCAACTATTGATTATTTGTTGAATGAAAATATTGAAAAGATTACAAATAATAAAGATAGATTTGAAAGAATTTTTCTTTTTCCTGGAATTGTTGAAAAGTTCAGTTATAGTGTTATATTGCCTATGAGCTATCATCTTGATACTGAAATTGGTGCACCTTCTGTTGTGCCAGGATTCACAGATATTTTTACTGATGGAAAAAATATATATTTAGTATGGGATTATCTTAGACCAGATCTTCCTAAAGCATTCATAGTTATTTTTTCTAAGCAATCAGAGGAGAAAAGTTTTTTCTTAGAATTTCTTTATGAGTTGTCTGAGTTATCTGCTATTTTATGGGGCATTATTTTTTTATTCATAGGATTAGTTTTCGGGTTTTTCTTTTCTAAAAAAATATCTGAAAAGAAAATTATTGTTGATAAGATTCCTGAGTCTGTTTTAAATTCTGATGAAATAATGGTTGTGCAAATTCTTGAGAGTGATGGAAAGATGAATCAAAAGCAAATAGCTAAAAAAATTAATTTTTCAAAATCTAAAGTGTCTGCCATAATTGCTAATCTTGAGAGTAAAAAAATAATTTCCAGAGAAAGGCTTGGAAGAACTTTTATTGTTAGGTTAGAAAAGAAAATTTTAAAGGGAAAGAGATAAAATTATTAGAACAACAGATATTTTAGAGAAGCAAAAAGAAGTTTTTATGTCTGGCGGAACAATTGCAAAACAATCTAAACTAAACCCTGCAAGAACAATAACTCTAAATAATAATGTTTTTGATAATTCACCATTAGAACCACCTGTTATAAAACGTTCTACAAGAAAAACTACTAGAAGAAGAACTAGAGCATCATAATAATTATGAATAATTTCCAAAACTTTAAATATTACTATTAAGTACCTTTTAGAACCTTGAAGAGAAGATTAACAGGAATTGGTCCTTTAAAATTAAATGGGTTAGAAATAGGATACTACACCCCTGATAAATATGTTCTTGAATATGAGAATGATTCTTCCAAAAACAAATATTTGAATACAAAAGAATATTATTCTGAGAACTTGGTTGAAGCAGAGGAATATATTAAAAAGAAAAATGATTCTTTTCTTAATATTTACTTCAAGAATTTTTCAATTGAATATAAATCTGCCAGAAAAGCGTTGCAAGATGAAGTCGTAAAGAACATTGATATTACAGAAACATATTTTAAATAATTTTATTTCTGAGATTCTAAAAAAAAATAAATTACTTCTAAAAGAGTTGTAGTTGTAAACACCACTACAAGCACTTAAATAATCTGTAATGAAATTCTTTAGTTTATGAAACTAAACTTTTTGAAGAAATACAAACCAATCATATATACTTCTATCGGCTTAACTGCGTTGTATGTTGGCGATAGACTGGATGTGAATAATAAGGTTTTTGAGTCTTATAATACTATAAAAAAATCTGTTGTTGATGCCTGCACAATTGATGCTGGAGAAGCATCCTTGAGATTTGTTCAAGAACTAAGGGAGGAGGAAGATTTAACATTATACTCGGACAAGTTGGTGATAGCTTCTTATGAAGCCTCAAAAGGTCTTTGTAATGAACAGAAAGGATTTCTTTTGCTTGAAATAAGCAAGAGCTTAAGTTCCGAAGAACAATTGAAATTCTTAGGATCTCTCAGTTCAATAGTTTATGACAGCACAAAAAACAATATAGAAGACAAAATCAAAGAGCTATACTATCAATTAAAAGAAAACTAATGAAGAATGAGATTCAATCTGAACAAAGCAGAATGGCTTATTGCAAAAGCAGGATTATTAACTGCTGTATTCATAACTTATCTTTATCATAGTGATCTAAGAAAGATAGATTATAATGTTTTTGAAGGAAAACAGAGTATTGAAAAAGATTATTTTCAGAATCCACCAATAGTTGATGTTCAATGGTTTTCAAATAATAAAGGTTTGATTGAGACATATCTTGTAAACAATGAAACTGGAAAAAGAGTTGAAATAATGTATGACATGATGCCAAAAAACAACACTATGATTGAAACAATGAAAGAAAGATTTGATAATAAATATACAAAGAAAGACAGTGTTGGAGTAGTGGAATTGTACAGAAGAATGAACAAAAAAAATACTGATGTATTAGTTTCCAGTAATGAGACAAATCAAACTTTGAAAATGCTTGAAGAAATAGTTCAATATTACAAGGAGGTTGAAAAATGAATGAACTAAAATTTTCTAACACGACAAAAACAGCCGATGAGATATCTAATCTAAGTGATAAACAACTAGAGGAAATAATTTCTGGCTCAAAAATCAAAACAACCAGCGAGCAATTAAAAGATGCAAAACTGAAAGTAAGCAATGCCGAGCAAAAAGCAAAGAATGAATATCTGAAAGAAACAACTGGCTTACAGAAAATAATTAGTAAAACACTTTATAGTTTAAGAATCAGTTCTCCTGAGAGAGAGCTTAGAAAAAAGAACTCTTATCTGTTAAAAGCAAAGAATGAGTTAAATGAAGATGTCAGAACTGTTCAGGAAGTGATAAAGAAGGGTTATAATGATGTTATAGAAGATGAAAAAAGAAAACTCGCAATAGATGTGAAGATTAATAGAAAAGAGCATCTTTTGAAAAACAAAAAAGATGAATATAAAAGGATTAGAAAAGAGCTTTCACAAGAAGAGCTTGATGATATTAATAGAACAAAACGGGAATGTGAACTTCAAAAGTCATATCTGGATCAGTTCGTTGACAAGAATGAGATTAGCTCTTTGAAAGCAGACTATGTACTTTCTTTCAAGAAGAATGATCGTCTGAAAAGTGTTTTATCAAGCCAAGAGCTTGACCTGCAAAGATTAATGCAGACATCTTATGATTTGGAAGGGCAGATAAGTGAACTTAATGTTTTGATGAAAAGAGGCGTTGCTCCTGCAAAGATATTAAACTCTATGGAAAGTGCTTATTCAACAATTGAAGAATGCGAGAGATTAAAAACAGGTGTTCTTATGAAAGCAAACGATGTTTATGAAGCAATATCTGATATAAGAATTGTTGGAAGTCAAAATGCTGTTGAAAACCAGTGCATATATGACAATAATAGTTCTATTGCCAGAAAAGTTCAGGATGGTTTTGAATTAGAATACGAAACCATAAAGGAGAATCTTGGCAGATAATGTCTAAAACAAAAGTATTTAGTGGTAGAAAAAAGCAAAGAAAAAGTTTGATGATTGGCTAGAATAAATTGTTAACTTTCGATTTTAATACTTCAATAAGTTCTGGTTGATTATAATGATGAACATTAGGAATATCAAGGGAAAGAATTCGTTTAAGCATGCATTGATTAGGAAACCTTTTAGCTATTTCATTGCGTTGTGCTTTTTCTATAACAATAAGTGTGTCTGCACAAGATATTTCTTTTTTAGTGATTGGCTTTGCGTTGTAAAGACCTGCAGGTTTATTCTTAAATCTGTTTTTAAAAATCTTTTCTGCAATTTTACTTCTATTCTCATTTTGATTACAGACAAACAACAATTTCATACAAATATTATAAATCATTACTATAACTTAATTTTTCCTCTTAAACAAAAAATTATAGGAGAAAAAGGCTTTCTAAAAAAATTTCTTGCCTTAATTGTTCAATGATACCATTTGTCTCAGAGGAATTATTATTGGAAGAGAACATTATTCATGCAAAAAATGAATTATCAAGACCTTTTTATGGATTAAAAAACAATGTTGAACCAATAACTAATTTATTAGGTGTTCAAAAGACTATTTTTGAAAACCTTTCAAATATTAATAAATTAAGAAATGATGATTTTGATGATTTGATAGGAAGAGATTTTCTTCAGATATACTCTTATCTATTGGCTTCAAATAATAGTTTGAAAGAGTTGAATGAAAGCTGTTCTGACAAAGTTTTTGACAAGAAAGAACTTGATTTCGAAACTGGCTCAAACACGCTTAAGAAGACTCTCATAACAAGTTATAAGAATAATCTTGAAAGGTTTGCAGATGATGAATCAGATGTATTGGCCATCACTAAGGGTTTTCTTGAGTGGATTAATGAGTCAGCTAAGAAAGAGTTTGAATCTGAAAAATACAGAGAATATTCTTTGTTTGTCAGAAGTATTGAAAATAAGTATTTTGAAGCTTCTTATACCAAAGCAATTGTTTCCAGAGAGCAAGTTGTTGGCAATGAAGAATTAATCAAACAGGTTGATAGAAGTATTAAACTATTATTGTTGTACGATGTTAAGAATAAAATTCATCCTCACATGTTAAGATATGGCTCTTATCCTCAAAGAATATTAGCTGTTGGATTACCTGGTTGTGGCAAGTCTTTTACTCTTGAAGCTATGATTAATGAAGCAAAAAAAAAATCTTCTGATTATTGTAAGCCTTTGATGATTCATGAAATATCTAATTATCTTAAAAGCAAATATTATGGAGAGAGTGCAAATAACATAAAAAAGGTTTTTGATGAAATTGAGAAAGGTGATTCTTTGCATTTGATAATAGCAGATGACATTGATACAATATTGTTTAAAAGAGATGAACTTGAACAATCTGAGAACATTGCCGTTCTAGGAGAGTTTATTAAGAATTTGGAGAGCATTGTTTCAGATAATAAAGGGAATTACTTATTGTTTGCTACAACTAATAAGCCTGACAGCATTGATTCTGCTCTCTTTAGAAGGTTTCAGAGAAA
The DNA here is from genome assembly GCA_002686295.1 of Candidatus Woesearchaeota archaeon. Lineage (GTDB taxonomy): Archaea > Nanobdellota > Nanobdellia > Woesearchaeales. The sequence continues at coordinate 7,424 of NZBB01000003.1, read as the reverse complement.
GATTAACGTTTATGGTCCTGAAACAATTGATGATTATGTTAAACTGCTTAAGATTAAACTTGATGGTTATTTAAAAGATGGTTTAATAAAAGTTTGTGACTGGAAAAGAATTGGTTTAAGACTTCATGAGAATAACTTGTCTGGAAGCACAGTTGCAGATATTGCTGCGTCTTTATCTGATAAAATACTTGATACTGATTTACCATTAAATCTTTACACAAATGATTATAAAAATGTTGAAAGTGAATTAAAGAATGTTTACAATATAATTAGTGAGAAAGAAATCTTAGAAGTTATTAAAAAAAAATAAAAAAAATAAAAAAAATTTAGTCTTATGCGACTGCATTCACACTAATCTCAGCTAGGCTTGGTACAACTACTTCGACTTCTGAACCACTTAGGCCCCAGTCTGCATAGTCTGCAAGAACTCTTGAAGCTCCTTGCGTATCCATAGCACTGTAACCAGCTACCAAGATTGCACTACTGTCTTCGTAGAACTTGATGACAGCTTTACCATCTTCAAATCCTGCTGCACAGTCTGCTTGGTTTCCCATTAACTCAGCTGCTACAGTGTTAGCACATGGTCCACCAACTACAATCATAGGTGTTGATCCCAGAGCTGCTGCGTCTGTATCTAAAATACCTATTCCAACGCCAAGTTCATTGACGGTGTATGATGTTGCTGCTGCTCCACCACTAGTTGAGGTTGTTGCACCTGGTCCTGACAAGTAAACTGCATAGTCTGCGTCTTCTGAAGGAAACCACAGTTCTAATGATGTACTATCATCAGCTTCATGTACATAGTATGAACCATATTCACCTACACCATAGTAGTAGTCTCCATCTTTGTCATCATCTGCGCCTCCATCCCATGAAGATGGTCTTGCAATATTTACTTCTTCATCGGTTCCATCGTAGCTGATTGCTACTGTGTAGTCATCTCCTGCAACTTCATCGCTATTGACAGCTTTTTCGTCTTCATTTATTGTCACTGTTTGTGTAGCTTCGTTTGATGCAGTTGTGAAATTAATCCACGCACCACTAGCAGAGTATACATATGTTTTTGATGTTGCTGATAAATTAACTACATCATCCGCATCAATTGTCACAGTTACACCTGTATCTGCTAACGAATCTCCAGATCCAATTGTGAAAGTTTCTCCTGAACCAGTGTTTTTGAAGTTTGCTTCATCGTCACTCAAGTCAGATCCTGTAAATTCAAAAACTATGGATTTTGGTTCTGAACTTGAACTATCTTCTTCCAATATGAAAAGTTTGTCTTTTGCTACACTATTCTGTGCTGCAAATACAAAGTCTTCTCCTACAGTTAAATTAGCACCATTTGAATGCTTTGCATATGGAGAGAAGGTTGTTTCTGCACCATCATGGTTTGTGAAGGTAACTTCAAAGTCGTCATTACTTGACTTAAACTTAGCATAGTCTCTGGAACTTGCATCAAATGCAGGAATTGCTTCCACAAACTTTACTTCAAAGCCAAATAATGGGTCTACAAATGAGTCTCCCATTGCTAACCAGTCATAGTCTTCTTCTGTGTCTGCATTTTCAAGGTCAGTTGCTGTTACTCTGAATCCCATTTGAGAAACTGCAGTGTCTGATCCTGTTAGATAGACTTCTACACCATCAAGTGTTTCGTCATCTAATTCTATGCTTGACCAACTAGAAAAAGTGTTACCTAAGTCCAATTCTTTACTTCCTATGAACAAGTTTGCTGATGCACTCTCGCCACCTACTGTTGAAACAAATACGTCTTGGACATATACTTTCAAGCCACTTATAGTTTTTGTCTGACCTTCAGACATAGACTTTACTTCTCCATTCACAGATACATGAACTTCTGCAGGGCTTGCGTCAGAATTAGCTCCAACTAAATCCAATGTGTAAGATGTTTCGTCAACTTCAACATCTATTGGAGTATTCAAAGACACTAATTGAGTTACATCGCTTCCATAAAGAACTAAGTTATCAGTTCCTGCAGCTGCAATGTTATCAATTGTCCATGTAGTTCCAAACATTTCTATTGACTCACTATCATCTAAGCTTTCCCAATCAACACTATCTCCTGAATCAAAATCAAGAGTGAATGTTAAGATATAATCCGTATTTGTTGCTGCATCTAAATCTAGATACATAACAGGATCACTATAGACATCGTTGTCAACCAAACTATAAGCTAATGTTTCATTTCCTACAACTATTTCTTGATCATAATCATAGTCAGTCCCATCATCATCTGATAGAACTCCATCAGCCAATAATGCTGGAAAATCACCATCATCTAATGAAGAAGCACTTAGATAGTCTCCCCAGTTAAAATCTTGGTTGTTTGTGTCCTCTAAGAGAACTCCACCTTCAACAGTGGTTGTTGCTGCTGCTCCACTTGCTACGCCTGTTTTTGCGGCTGCTTGTAAGCTAGCAGATATATCTATCGCTCCTAAAACGTCTGAGGTTGCTGCTGCTGAACCTACGACTATTGCTCCGTTAAATACGCCATCCTGGACGAATGGTGCTGGATAAGCCCCAAGGTCTGCAGTTGCACCCATGATAGTAGCTCCTATCATAGTCAGTCCGCTTCCAAGTGCGACCACTTTTTTTATTGCTTTTTTCACGTTCATTCAAACACCTCCGTGTTTAATCCTAACTTATCCCATATAGAGGGTTTACGCTAATGATTCAGTTTAGCTGAACCAAAATTATGCCCCTATATATAGGTATTTATAGTCTTTGCTATAAAGTATTGGTGTTATAGTATAATTTGTTTATAAACTTTTCGATAAATTAATGTGTGAAGAAGTAATATAGTTAGTTACAAGGCCTAAAACAGAAGAATTAAGTCGTTTTAGACATTCATGCCTTATAAGTAACAAATGAAACATCACATCCATCATTTAAAAACGTTTTGACCTTTGTTTATAAATAAACCCTCTTTTTTGACAAGTAATTAACTAAATATTTTTTTGTAAAAAAAAATATGCGGGGAGTAGGACTTTCGCCAACAAACACCAAAAATCACTAAGCAAGATTTCGCAAAGCGAACACCCTGCAGACGTTAGTCATCAACCAGTATCAGTTGTTTCGAACCCACGTAGGCACTAAGCCAACAGGTATCTCAGACAAGTCTGAGTGTTTAACCCGAAGTTTTGTCACCTAAGCCTGTCCCGTTAAGCCTCCTTTCAAGGTTTTTATCATGGAACTTTAGCTTAAAGCTAAATGTCACACAACTCGATAAACCTTGATAAGGGTTTGGCCACTCCGGCATCCCCGCATAATTAGTCTTTCAAGCTTTTTAACACTTTGAAGATGAACTTTATTTAAAAATTTTATTATCAGAATGACAACTCAAAGGATTTAGATCAGACGCTTTTGCTTTTAAGTTAAATAACATGTTTTATTCAAGAATTCTCGAAAATCTTACAGAATAAAATTATTTATTTGACTTTCTTCCAATTATATCCTCTTGTTTTAGAAGTTTTTCCGTATCCACATGAACTGCAAACTTTTTTTCTGGCATGATAAGTTCTTTTTCCACACCTTCTACAAACTATATGAGTTTTTTTCCCTGACTTACGTCCCATAGAAGGAGTTCCTTTTGTCATTTTTATCCTATATGCTTATTGTTTATTGTGGTGAGATTATTATTATCGTGTCTCCCCTAATGAAAACAGTTCCCAACTTTCTCTTTAATTCACCATCCACATATTCTTCTGCATCATCCAACACTGTGTTTATGTGAATGTCAAAAGCTACCAATGTTCCAATGAACTGCTTATGATTCTTAAGTTCAACGATAACTCTCTTATTTCTTGCTTTGTTCAAAGCATCTATAGGTCTTGATTGCGGTTCCATAAAATCACATTATCAACACAAGTATTTGAATTTATTTATAAAATTTTTGTTAGTTTATTCAGAACTTCACTCTTCTATAAACACTTTAAACACTTTATCGTGTTCTCTTACATGTTCAGAAACTTTCAAACCAATGCTTTGGTCTTTCTTTGCTTCCTCAACTTTATCGTGTTCTATTTGCATTGATTCAACTTTTTGTGTAAAGTCACTCGTTGCACCTTTCACATGTATTGTGTCTCCAACTTTCAAAGTTCCATTGGTTATTTCTATTACTCCAACACCTATCTTTGAAAAATAGTGTTTTATAAAACCAATTTCCTTTTCCATCATATCACCCTTCACACTTATAGCTGGTAAAGTTTATAAATTTAACTATGTTTTAGTGTTTTTATTGAATAAAACTTTAAACTATTATTTTAAATCATTACTTTAAATTATCCTTTAACCATTACTTCAAACCATTATATCAGTCAAAATGCAGGAAGCAGATTATTATAATTCAAAGGAGAATAATGTTGTTCAATGTGTTTTATGCCCAAGAAACTGTTTTATTCAGCCTGATAAAACAGGTTTTTGCAGAGTTAGGAAAAATATTGATGGTAAATTGTATTCTCTTGTTTATGGAAAAACTGCTGGAGGATTATCTGTTGATCCTATTGAAAAAAAACCATTGTTTCACTTCTTACCTTCTACTAGTATTTTAAGTTTTGGCACTGTTGGTTGCAATCTTCATTGTAAACATTGCCAGAATTGGAACACTTCTCAGGTCGAAGCAGGACAGGCTTTTGAAAAAAAATTTAGTCCTGAAAAAATTGTTGAAGTTGCCAAACAAAGAGGTTGTAGAAGCATTGCTTATACTTATAATGAACCAACTATTTTTTATGAATACATGCTTGATACTGCAAATATTGCAAGAAAAGAAGAGTTAAAAAACGTCATGGTTTCCAATGGTTTTATCAATGAGAAGCCTCTTAAAGAGCTTTGTAAATATCTTGACGGAATAAATATTGATTTAAAAGGATTTACAAATTTCTTTTACGGNAAAACAACTACTGCTTGGATACAGCCTGTTTTAGATTCTTTAAAGATTTTAAGGAAAGAAGATGTTTTGCTTGAGATTACAAATCTAATAATTCCTTCTTTGAACGATGACTTGAAAGAGGTTGAAAAGATGTGTTCTTGGATTAAGAAGAATCTCGGAATTGATGTTCCTCTTCATTTCTCTGCTTTTCATCCTGATTTTGAATTAAGAAACCTACCAAGCACTCCTTTGAGCACTTTGATGAATGCTTATGACATTGCTAAGACTACTGGTCTGCGTTATGTCTATATAGGAAATGTTATCACAAAGAATTATGAAAACACTTATTGTCCTGATTGTAAAACGCTTATTATTGAAAGGATGGGTTTTAATGTTCTGCAAAATCATATTCTTAGAGGAAAATGTGAATTTTGCGATTGCAAGATAGAAGGTGTTTTTCACTAATCATTATAAAAACATAGAAGAATTAACAATGCAATAAGAAGAAAATAAAATCTTCTCAGTATTTTTCTTTGTATATGTTCTCTTTTTTAACCCCTAATTCTATTAGTCTATGTCTTGATTGTTCAACCATTATTGGAATTCCACACAGATATGCTTGTTTATTCTCATAAGTTCTTATGTAATTAGTTAGTTTATCCTGAACATAACCCGATTCTCCTTTCCAATCTTGTTTTTTTTCACTTAAACAGATTATTAGATGAAAGTTTTCATGCATTTCATTCCAAACATTTAGTTCTTCCTTGCAAATTATTTCTTTCTCATCTTTTGCTCCGTAAAACAAGTAGAATTCTTTAGGATTATGGTCCCTGAAAACTTTTCTAAGCATCGACATGAATGGTGCTATTCCTGAACCTGTTGCCATGAATATATCTCCATCCTTTATTGGCTCTTTCAGAATAAATCTTCCAAACGGACCTGCAACTTCAATGACACCTCCCCGATTTAAAGAAAATAAATGCGTTGTTAGTTTTCCTCCTTCCACATATTTTATTATAAGCTCCAGGTATTCTGCGTGTTTGAAATCTCTTGGCGGGGGAGAAGCTATTGAGTATGCTCTTTTGACTTCTTCACCATTAATTATTGCTTTTAACATGACGAATTGTCCTGCTTCATAGTTGAAATGTTTGTCTTCTTCAAGTCTTAAGAGAAACGAATTCGTGTTATGTGTGAGATTCTTTATTTCTACTATTTCTGCTTTTATGAACTCCATAAATCTTTTTTGTTCTTTTTTCTATTTAAAGTTTTAGAACTATTTTATAAGAATGAAAAAACATATAAACTATAGTTAAGTTCTTGTTTTTTATGTTAGCCAGCGTTCTTATTGGTTTTAGGGAAGCACTTGAAGCATCTTTAATAATAGGAATAATACTCTCCTACCTTATAAAAACAAACAAAGAAAAATATAACAACATTGTTTATATTGGAATATTAAGCGCTCTTATTGCCAGCACAATATCTGCTTTTTTATTAAATTTTCTAGTTGGAGGGTTTGAAGGATTATCTGAACAAATATTTGAAGGAATTGTGATGTTTTTAGCAGCAATAATTCTTTCATACATGATAATTTGGATGGTTGGACAAAGAAGCATTGTTCATAATCTAAAAAACAATATTTCAAAAGAATTAGATTCGAAAAAAAAATTTGGTTTGTTCTTTTTGAGTTTCATATCTGTTTTCAGAGAAGGTGTTGAAACTATTTTGTTTTTAGGGGCTGCAAGTTTTGCAAGCGATTCAAATAACAATTTTTTAGGCGTACTAATTGGAATAACTTTCGCGGTTTTTCTTGGATACCTAATTTTTGTAGGTTCAAAACACATTAAAATAAAAAAGTTTTTCAGAATAACAAGTGTGTTATTAATATTGTTTGCTGCAGGGTTATTTGCCAACAGTATTCATGAATTTCAAGAAGCAAAAATAATTCCTATTATCAAAGAAGAAATCTGGAATTTGAATCCAACAATAAATCTTGATGGTTCATTTCCTGTTCTTCATGAAAAAGGAGTAATAGGTAGTTTATTAAAAGGATTATTTGGTTACAATGGCAATCCTAATTTATTGGAATTTATTATATGGGTTTCTTATTTAACAGGAATGATGTTCTTTTATATTAAATATATAAACAGAACTCAAAACTAACAGAATTAATATAACTAAAAAAAAATTAATTGATTCTTAATGATCCCAGTCAATGCTCACTTTTCCTTTTGCACCGGTTAAATAATGATAGCATTGCAAAGCAGCTTTTGCTCCTTCTCCAGCCGAGATAACTGTTTGCTTAAATATCATGCTTGATACATCGCCAGCCGCAAATATTCCTTGCTCAGATGTTTCGCAAAGATTGTTTGTAGTTATCTCTTTTTGTTTATTTCTATCAACCAATCCTTTAACGAAATCACTATCTACCTTGAAACCTATCTCAACAAAGACTCCTTCAACTTTCAAAAGTTTTTTAGAATTATCTTTGACATTTTCAACAATTAATCCCTCGACGAATTGATCTCCTTTTACTTCTTTT
>NZBB01000002.1 GCA_002686295.1 Candidatus Woesearchaeota archaeon | reverse complement strand
AGCGGTCTTGAGGATTCTGGTTCATTGTCAACCGGAGAAATTAAATTGTCAACTGGTGAAAGACAGGTCAGATGTACTCAGAATCTTGCTGAAAAGAGTGATATGATAAAAATAATAGAAGTTACGGCAGAATATGATTATCAAGACTCTAAATCAACAAATGTTCTTGTAAAACATTTAGTATAGTTTTTTTAATCTTTTTTTTGTTTTAATTATTTATTAACACGAATTTGCTAATAAGAGATTCTAATTGTATGAATTCATCACTGCCTTCAACCATTCTAAATTCTACTTCACCACATTCTTTAGTCATAGATAATTTTTTTTTGTCATCAATATCCAAGCCCCAAATCTCTTTCTGTATTTGTTTTATCATGTCAAGTCCAGACAACCCATTTTCGAGCATGGTTTTCAAAAGTTCATTTTTAGCTTTCAAGAAATCTTTTTGAATACAGAAAGATAATATGTTTTTAACTTCTTTTGGTTTGGCAATACTTGCTAATTCATAAATCATTGATTCACTAATATTTTTATTAATAACAGCGGACGCTTGTAAGATATTCTCGACTCGTCTGCAATCACCCTCTGAAATGTTGTAAAGAGCTTCTTTTGCATTTTCATCAATCTTTAAAGATTCGTTCTTGGCAATAGTATCAATTATTGAAAAAACACTTTTTTTAGGCAAAGGTTTAAATCTGAAAACACTGCATCTCGATTGTATAGGATCAATTATTTTAGAAGAGTAATTGCATGATAAAATAAATCTGCAAGTTTGAGTGTAGTTCTCCATTGTTCTTCTTAATGCTTGTTGAGCTTCTTTTGTTAAAGCGTCGCATTCATCCAAATATATTATTTTAAAAGGCACATCTCCAATTGCTCTTGTTCTGGCAAAATCCTTAACTTTTACACGAATAACATCTATTCCTCTCTCATCAGAAGCATTTAACTCCAAAAAATTTTCGTACCAAGAATCTTTAAATAAATTTTTTGCAATAACTAATGACAAACTTGTTTTCCCTGTACCAGCAGGTCCGGCAAATAATAAATGTGGCATGTTCTTCTGCTTAACAAAAGCTTCTGCTCTATTAACAACTGCCTCTTGTCCTTTAATTTCATGAAATTTTTTAGGTCTATATTTTTCAGTCCAAATAGCAATATTCATACTTAAAAAGAATAAAAGTTTATTTATAAAAGTTATTGAATAGATTAAACAATATCTTCTTCAGCAACTACTAAGAAATCACCAATAGCCATTACAGCACTAAAAGGTATTAATATTTCGTTTTCCTTTGTTTTTTCCAATTCGAGTTTTTCAGTGTAAGTTGTTGGATTGGATAAAACTAAATGGATTAATTCTCCGGAGCTAGTTTCAAAAATTATATCTCCAACCTCTCCAAATTTTTTCCCTGTTTTAGAAACAACAGTCTTTCCAACTAGTTGTTTTGAAAATTTCTTTTCTTCTTCAGCCATTAAACCACCTTTGCTAGCATTATTGAGTAGCATCAAGTATTTAAAAGTTTTGTTTTTCGAATATTTTTTAGGTTTTTTCACGAAAGATTTATAAAAAAATAATGTGTGTTTTTCTATCATGACTTCACTAATTGCTTGTTTGTCAACCGGAAAAGGAACTTGGGCTCAAGTAAATGAATTAATTCAAGGAGCTGAATGGGATAAAATTTTTTTGATAACTAATGTTTTTGGAAAAGAAAAATTCCAAAATCAATCTAATACAAAACTCTTAGTTTTTGATTTGAACAAACCTTCTGATATATTGTGCGATGAAATTGTTGCTTCATTACATAAAGAAAATTTAGGAGCTGAAGTAGCAGTTAATATTTATTCTGGTTCAGGAAATGAACATATGGCTTTATTAGCTGCAATATTAAAACTCGGTTTGGGATTAAGATTCATATTTTCAAAAAATAATAAAGTAGAAGAACTTAAACTATTTTCTTTTGACTAAAATATACTCTATAACCAGATCCTTTAACTAAATCTTTAACATTTCCAAAAACACCATTCATTTTTGCAGATAAACTTTTTCCACCTTTATTATGTCTTGCAACCAATTCAAGAAATCCATCCTTGTTAAGATGTTCAAATGATTCTTTTATTAATCGAAAACAAACATCTTTTCCGGCTAATTGAGGAGGATTAAATAAGATAACATCAAATAACTCGTCTATCTTTTCAAACCCATCAGAATTAACCACTTTTCCTTTTAGTTTGTTTAATTCAAGATTTTTTTTACTTAAATAAATAGCTCTTTGATTAATATCACTTAAAAAAATATTTGTTTTTGGAAAAACTTTTTTTATGTAAATTCCGACAATTCCAATACCACAACCCAAATCTAGAATTTTTTGCTCATTCTTTATGATTGGTTTTTTCAGTAATAATGCTGTTCCTTTATCAATTTTTTTTTTTGAAAAAACTCCTGATCCAGAAAACATTTCAAATTGGATGTTATTTACTTGAATGTTTATTTTTTTTAGGTTTAAATCAGAAGTTTGTTTTTTTGAGTAATAATGCATTTTCACATAATTTTTAATAAACTGTATGAGAAAGCATCCGCAACTCTCACAGCTTCATTTTCTTTAAACTCTAAAATTATGCAGAAACCATCACTTCTAACAAGATTTTTATCGCTTCTTTCAAAAGAAACAACTATCATATCTTGATGGCTATCTGCACATGTGGTGAAAGGTAGTCCTTCAACATGTTCATTTGTAGCACTAGATGTAGGAATGTTTAGAACACGAAATCTTTCTCCAGTAATCTTTGAAACTTCAATACCAGCAAGTGCAAGTTCAGAATCACTATCTCCAGGAACAGAAATGATTATTTCAGAAGGTTTATTTTCAAGTATTATGTCTTCCACACTCTCTTCAACCACTATGTTATCTAATTCTATAGGATGATGATAAAAAGGGATGCTGTAGGGAATAGATTCAATTTGTATTTTTGTAAACCAAAATTCTTTGTTTTCATCATAATAAAATTGAAAATTATTATATTTATCATCATTAGTTGCTTTGTTGGAAAAATATTTTTCAATAAAAAAAACAGAAAAGAAGACAACTGTAAGTATAATAACAAAACCTATAAATTGATTTAAAGATTTTATTTTCTTTTTTTTTTGTGAGTTTTTATTTTTAGCCATCAATAACTCCTAAATAAGTATAAACTATTAAATCTCTAAGTTTTAAGATTTCAATGTTTTGAGCATTAAAAATAAGACAATTATTACGTTCTATGATGGATGTTTCGTTTGAAATATTGAAATAAAAAACAGGTACATAAGAAGTTGCATTTTCACAACTAATAACTGGTAATAAATAATTTGAAGATTCCTTGGAAACAGCACTTACAACTGCAGAATCCACAATAGTAAACAAATCATTTCTTATTAAATCAATATACCGAAGATTTTCAACTTTGTTTTCTGGATTAAAACTCAAATAAATCATTGGTAATTTAATTTTATTTTTTAAAATTTCAGGTTTTTCTATTAATAAAAGATTTTGAGGAAGATAACTAAAATAAAATTGTTTGCCATTAATTTTTGTGACAAAAAAACTTTCTTCCCTAGAAAATTTGAACTCATTGTATTCCAAAGTATCGTCTGTGCTATTGCTAAGAATAACTCCCAACATACTGAAAACCATTAGAAATGCAAGCAATCCTCCAACGAGAAGTTTTTTTTTACGATTTTTTTTGGATTCAATTCTTCTGAGCATATTTTTTAAAAATAGTTGATTATTTAAATAATTTTTTCATTGTTAAAAAGTTTTAAACTTTTTTTGTTGGACAAAATTGTTTAATTTTTGTTCAAAAACTTTAAATATTAATATCTTTTATGTTGTCTTTATGTTGTCGGACAAAGAAATAAAAAAAAAGTTCAGACCAAAATTCTGGAAAAATCCCGAAAGATTTTATCCTTTTGAAGTCTTAAAAAATAATGGTTTTAATAGAAAATTCTGTCATTCATGTAAGAAACCTTTTTGGTCAACAACAAATAGAAATGTTTGTGGAGATCCTTCCTGTAGTAAAGAATTTGGATTCATAGGTAGGTCTCCTGCAAAGAAAAAACTTGATTATTTGAGTGTTTGGACTGAGTTTTCAAAGATGTTCAAAAAGTTTGGTTATCAACCAATAAAAAGGTATCCTGTTGTATCAAGATGGAATCCTACAATGGAATATACAAACTCCTCTATAGCCGCTTTTCAACCATATGTAATTTCCGGAGAAGTAAAACCACCTGCAAATCAACTCGTAATACCTCAATTTTGTTTGCGTTTTAGTGATGTTGATAATGTCGGAATAACTGGGAGTCATAATACTGGTTTTGTAATGATAGGTCAACATATGTTTGTGCCTCCAGAAAAATGGGATCAAAATGAAGTATTCAGACACATACATGCATGGATTAACAAAGGTTTAGGTCTACCAAACAATGAAATTACATATCATGAAGACGCTTGGGCAGGAGGTGGAAACTTTGGTTGTTGCATGGAATTCTTTTCTAGAGGTTGTGAACTAGGAAATCAAGTCTACATGTTGTATGAACAAAAAAATAAAGGATATAAAGATTTGAATATGAAAGTGCTTGATATGGGAATGGGTCAAGAAAGAAATGCTTGGTTTTCGCAAGGAACAAATACTATGTATGATGCTGTTTTTCCAACGGTTCTAAAGAAATTAAAACAAAAGTCAGGTATAAAACAAGATAATAATATTTTCAAAAAATTTGTTCCTTTTTCTGGACTTTTAAACCTTGATGAAACAGACAGTATTAATAAGTCTTGGCAGTTTGTTGCAAAGAAAGTAGGAATTTCTGTTAAAGAACTAAGAGATAAGATTATGCCTATGTCGGCAGTTTATTCTGTTGCAGAGCATTCAAGGTCTTTGTTATTTGCACTTTCTGATGGTGCTCTACCAAGCAATGTCGGTGGGGGCTATAATCTAAGAATGATTCTTAGAAGAGCACAAGCATTTATAGATAACAATAATCTAAATGTTAGTTTGAATGATATTTGTGAGTGGCATGCTTCTTATTTGAAAAAGATTTTTCCAGAACTATCTAAAAAATTGGTTGAAGTAAATGAAATATTAGACATTGAAAGAAAGAAATATTTTGAAACAAAAAAGAAAAATAAGCTATTGTTGTCTAAAGTTATAAAGAGAGATTTTTCTGAAAAAAAATTGATAGAATTATATGATAGTCATGGAATTACGCCCGATCAAGTTCTTGAAAAAGCAAAACAAGAAAACAAGAAAATATTGGTGCCTGATAATTTTTATGCTAAAGTATCTGAAAGTCATGGTTTTAAGGAACAAAAAACTCAAACAAAAAAAGAGTTGAAAATTAATCTTAAAGGAATTACAGATACAAAACCTTTATATTTTGATCATTATGATTTAATAAATTTTAAGGCAGTTGTTTTAAAGGTTTTTGATAAATTTGTAATTCTTGATAAAACAGCTTTTTATCCAACATCAGGAGGTCAAATGCACGATAAAGGCTTTTTGGAGAAGTTTAAGGTTATTGAAGTAGTTAAACAAGGAGGAGTAATTATTCATGTTTTAGATAAAAAACCAAATTTCAAGCCAGGAACAATAGTACAAGGAAAAATAAACTTAGAAAGAAGAATACAGTTGGCTCAGCACCATACGGGAGCACATATTCTTAATGGAGTTGCAAAAAAATTATTGGGAAATCATATTTGGCAAGCAGGAGCTGCAAAAAATGTTATTAAAGCACGTTTAGACATAACTCATTATGATAAATTAACAAATGTTCAAGAGAAAAAACTCGAAGAGTTGACAAACAGCATTATCAAACAAAACTTGCCAGTGTACAAATATTTTATGGCAAGAGATTTGGCTGAAAAAAAATATGGGTTCGCAATATATCAAGGTGGAGCAGTTCCAGGTAAAAAACTCAGAATAGTTGAAATATTAGATTTTGATACAGAAGCTTGTGGTGGAACACATTTAAATTTAACAGGTGAGTGTAAAGTTCTAAAAATATTAAAGACATCTAAAGTACAAGATGGAGTTATAAGAATAGAATTTGTTTGTGGAGAACAAGCTTATAAGTATATTAAACTTCAGGAAAAATTGTTGAAAGATTTATCAAAGATTCTTGATTGCAAGGAAGAAGAAATAGTTCATCGTACAGAAGAATTATTTCAGAAGTGGAAAAAAACAAAAAAAGCTAGAAAGAAAAATAAGATATTAAAGAAAGAAGAATTAAAGCTTATTTCTAAGAAAAAATTTATTGGTGATGTATTAGAAAAAACATCTAAAATATTAAGAACTCAACCAGAACATTTAATGAACACAATAAAGAGATTCATTAAAGATATAAATTAACTCTTTAAAATTTAATATTCTGTTTCTTCTATTTTTTTATGAGCACTAGCACAGTGTTTGCAACAAAAAATATTTTCATCTTTTGAATATCCTTTTTCATAAACTTTGCAATCGCAGTTTTTGCATGAAGAAATTTTTTTTTCAATAACTGAATGAACAATTTGTTCAAGTTGTTCGAGCACCAAATTCATAAATTCTTTTCCTTGATTTGTTAATTCATATTGCTTTTTTTCACGCTGTTCAAGAAGTCTGCAACTAACAAGATTATTGTTTTCTAAAGACTTCAAAAATGGGTATACATGACTTGTACTAATATTTCTTTTCAAGTTATTTTCCAACTCTTTTATTATTTCATATCCATGTCTTGGAGATTTGCTTAACAGACAAAGTGTATTGAGTTTTACAATGCTGTTTATCTTAACAGAATTCATTTGTCAAAGAATTAATTATTGCTTTAAAAACCTAACTGTTTTCTGTTTACAGGTTTCCAATATTTCAGGTTTTCAAGACTAGTAAATATGTCTAGGTCAAGTTCTAACGCCAATCTTCTTTCATTATTGGTTCCTGGAGATGGTCTGATGAAAAAAAAAGCGTCTGCTTTTCTGATATAATCATTTTCTAAAGCAATACATTCACCCTCAGTCAATCCAAGTTTTTCCCAATTAGCCAACGCAGAGTGCGGAACAAAAGGAATATATCCACATTTAGATATTTCTATACCTGTTTTTACTGCATGCATAATATTTCTTTTTTTTTGAAACTTTCTTTTTGCACTATAAGGTCCAGCAACATAAATAAGAAGTTTTTCCATACCAATAGCATATATGCCTTGTTTTTCAACTCTTTTCCTATAGTTCGGAAATTGAAGACATTTTCTTACTGCTTCATCAAAATCTTTAACATCTGGCCAAACGTTTTCAACTCCTTCATGAATCAATAATTCTTCCACAGAACTATAATGATGAACATATGCTTTGTTATTGGTGTCTTTCATGACCTTTGTTTTTAATACGCGATTGTTTGTATCTCTAAAAAAAAGTATGTCTCCAATTTTTAGTTTAGAGAAATCTTTTTCTTTATCTTTTGGATCAGGCACTCTTATATCAATAACTTTTCGACCAGGAATCCTCATTTCGCGAAGATGTTCAGGCCAAATTTTGAAAAGTTTGTATTCAACCATCTTATTAGATAATGGGAACAAATATTAAAATCTTTCTTTACATAACCATTATATAATGATTACAAAAGAAACCTTTTTATAACACAAGAACATAAATTTATTTAATGAGTATTTTAAAAAACTTAAGCGCTGTTAAAAAGAAGATTGAAGAAACCAAATTAATAGTTGTAACAAAGAATCGTTCTGTCAGAGAAATTAATCAAGCAATATTTTTAGGAGTTAAAGATATAGGCGAGAACAAGGTTCAAGAAGCAAAACAGAAAAAATCTTTAGTCAAAAAAAGAATCAATTGGCATTTCATAGGTCATCTTCAAAGAAACAAAGTTAAAGATGCGGTTAAACTATTTGATTTAATTCACAGTGTTGATTCTTATAGGCTGGCAAGGAAGATAGATTCGGTTGCTAAATTCGAAAATAAAAAAATGGCTGTATTGGTGCAAGTAAATATCTCTGAAGAAAAACAGAAGTTTGGCCTTAGTGAAGAAGAGGTCATTCCTTTAATAAAAAAGTTAATTAATTTGAAAAATCTCAAAGTTTTGGGTTTAATGGCAATTGCACCTTTTGTTTCGGCTGAAGAGACAAGACCTTATTTTCGAAGAATGAAAAAATTATTTGAAAAATGCAAGAAAGCAGACCTTTATCCTGCAGAAATGAAATATCTTAGTTTGGGGATGAGCAATGATTATGAAGTTGCAAAACAAGAAGGGGCAAATATGTTAAGAGTCGGAAGAATAATTTTTGAAAACAAAAAAAATTAAAAACAAGCTCATTAATAAGAATTTTATGAAAATAAAAAAGTTTCAAAAAGAATTAAAACAAAGAAAAATAGATTTTTGTATTTTAATATCTGACGATATAAACTTTTCATATTTTTTTCAAGAACAAATTGAAAACAGCATTTTAGTAATTCCATCTAAAGGAAAACCATGTGTTTTCGTCGGTCCGCTTGAAAACATAAAAACCAGTTTCAAAAAATTAAAATATAAAAACCCTTTCAAAGACTTAAAAAATTTGTGCAAAGGAACAATAGGGATTAATGAATCAAAGATAACAGTTGAACAGAAAAAAAGATTTTCTAAGATAGGAAGAACAAAGGATGTTAGTGATATGTTGGTTGAACTTAGAAAAATCAAAACAAAGGAAGAAGTTGCCAGAATAAGAAAAGCATGTTATTTAACAGAAAAAATACTGAAGAAAATAGTTAAAAACTTCAATTTTAAATATGAAAAAGATATAAAAAACTTCATTAAAATAGAATCCATAAAGAATAATTGCGAATTATCTTTTGAACCGATTGTTGCTTCAGAAAAGAATGCTCGTATCCCACATTATTCAGGCAATAAAAGAATAAAAAAAGGATTTCTGCTTTTGGATATTGGTTTAAAGTACAAAGGTTATTGTTCAGATATATCAAGAACTTTTTATGTTGGTGAGCCAACAAAAAATGATGTTGAACTATACAAAAAAGTATTATCTGTTCAGCAAGAATCAATTAGGAGTTTAAAATCGGGTTTGAAAACTAAAAGTTTGGAAGTAAATGCAAGAAAGATGTTTGAAGATAAAGAAAAATATTTCATTCATAGTTTAGGTCATGGTTTGGGAATGGATGTTCATGAAGCTCCATCAATTAGTCTTAAATCCAAAGATGAGTTAAAAGAAGGAATGGTTATAACAATCGAACCCGGTCTTTATCACAATCAAGGAATAAGAATAGAAGATGATATTTTGATAACAAAAAAAAGTCACAAAAAACTTTCAAGATTTCCAAGAGAATTAATAATCATACCAAAGCTTTAAAAACCTTCTTTCGATTCTATTTATATGAAATCAAATAGTGAAAACACCTCATTTTCTTTTATTAGTGATTCAAACAATGTAGAAGAAGAGAACAAATTATTGAGAGAGACAGTTTCACAATTGAAGAAAGAAATTGATAAATTCAAAACGCCTGCTTTGTTAATTGGAGAGGTAATTAATGTTTCTGGACAAAATGCTATTGTTCGTTTACCAAACGGAAATAGTTTTTATGTTGAGGTTTCATCAAACATTAAAAACTTAAAAGCTGGAGAATCAGTGTTATTAGAACAAAAAAATCTAACAATAGTTGATAAAATAAATCTATCGAAAAAATTTAATGTTGAAAAATTTGTGATTCTTGAAAAACCAACTGTTTTATGGTCTAATATCGGAGGTTTGAAAGAACAGATTGAAGAAATAAAAGAAGTTATAGAATTACCATTGAAAAAACCAGAATTGTTTAAAAAAGTAGGTATACAACCTCCAAAAGGAATTTTGTTGTATGGTTCACCTGGTACGGGAAAAACGTTGCTGGCAAAAGCAGTGGCTGCTTCAACAAATTCAACATTCATAGAAATTGTTGGCTCTGAGCTAGTACAAAAATTCATAGGTGAAGGTGCAAAACTTGTAAAAGAAATATTTGATCTTGCTAGAAATAAGGCTCCTGCAATAGTATTTATAGATGAAATAGATGCATTAGCTTCTAAAAGAATAGATGTTGGCACTTCAGGAGAGAGAGAAGTTCAAAGAACATTCATGCAGTTTTTATCGGAATTAGATGGTTTTAAGCCTTTGGATAATGTTAAAATAATAGGTTGTACTAATAGGGAAGACATTCTTGATCCTGCTATAATCAGACCAGGCAGACTTGATAGATTGATAGAGGTTCCAAATCCTGATGATGAAGGATTAAAAGAAATTTTTAATATTCATACAAGTGAGATGACTTTAGCTAAAATGAATTTTGATAATCTCTTTAAATCAATGAATGAATTTTCCGGAGCAGAAGTAAAAGCTGTTTGTACTGAAGCAGGTTACTTTGCCATCAGAAAGAATAGAACTAAAGTTATAGAAGAAGATTTCTTAATGGCAATAAGTAAAGTTCGTAAAGAAGATAAAGAATTAACAGAATTCATGGTTTACGGATAATTATATAAATCTCAAGTAATTATGTTCTATTAAGCGTGCTATGATCGAGTGAACACCCGCTGAGGCTATGCCTGTGAAGAAAGGAAGTAACTAGGGAGCACGCTTTTCTATAAAATCTTAAAGTCCAAACAAACTCTGAATTTTCTAGGCCCATATTTTCCACATTTTTCAAATTTTAGAACTTCATATTTTATGTCTGCTTTTTTACAAGCATTATTAACTTTTTCTTCTGTTTTGTAGAATTCTTTTTCATGTTCAAAATCATAGAAATGAATTATTGTGCCTTTTTTTGAAATCATAAAAGCTTCAGGCAAGAAATCTTCTGCATTCTTAGGAAGTTGCATTGATATTCTGTCAAAAGTTTCTTTTAACTTTGGAGTAGTTTTTTTAACATTTCCTTGAATTAATTTCGTATTTGTTAGTTTGTTAAGTTTAATATTTTCTAAACCGTATTTATGTCCTTCAGTATTAAGTTCAACGCCAACAACTTTTTTTGCACGAGTGTTTTTTGCGAAAACACAAACATAAGGTGCACAACCGGAAAATAAAACCATGATCTTTTCATCTTTTTTAATTTGTTTCATAATTCTTTTTCTTTCAGTTCCTAATCTTGCAGAAAAGAAAACTTTTTCAACATTCAATTTTATTTTCACATTATTTTCTTTATGTATGGTTTCTTTTGTATTTTTACCTGCAAGTAATTTCATTTTTTGCGTTCTGAATATTCCTTTGTGTTCTCCTACTTTTTTCAAAACAGTTTTAATATTCTTATTTGTTTTCAGCAATGATTTTGCAATGGTTTTTTCTTTAGATTCTAATTCTTTTGGTATTTCAATAATTGCAATAGTTCCAACTATGTCATGAGCAGTTATTATTTTTTCAATTTCTTTTTTACTTAGTTTTTTCTTCAATATATCAATCCAATTTTTTTTTTTTTACATTTAAGAAAATTTTCCTCGCTAATCTCAACATTTTTTTTAATAAATCTTTTTTTAATAGGGAATATAACACAATCATGTTTTTTAATCATTCTAAAATTGTTGTTTAACAAATCTTTATTAATAAGATATTTTTTAATGGTATTTGCTTTTTTTAATGAAACTTTTACGCCTAACATTTTTTAGAAAAAATCTCCTAATCCTTTTTGATTTTTTGCAGACTCGTTTTTAACTAGTCTATCAATAGTTTTTTCAACCCTATCAATATTGAAATTATGTTCATTAACTAATAGTTTTATAATTGCATCTTTATCAATGGGATTCCATTCAAGTGAATAATCATTTTTTACAGGAATATTTTTTATGAGATTAAAAATTTCTTTCCATTCAATTTTAAAATTCCAATTAGCTTCTTCAAAGATTTTTTTAAAATTTTCTCCATGTTGTTTCACAAGTTTTAATGCTTTCTTAGGTCCAATACCTTTGACACCTCCAATGTTATAATCTGTGCCAACAAGTATTGAAATAACTATTAGTTGGTCTTTTGTGATGCCAAGATTATTTAAATTTTCAGCTAATGATATAATTTCAGGATTAACGGTTTTATAAGTTAATTTGTTTATCTGCTTTTTTTTTCTGCTTATGGTGAGATTTTTCAAAACCAAATTAGCACCAAATATTAAATTATCTGCATCTTGACTTACAACTGCGTAACAATCACCATTTTTAACCATGAACGACGCTTGAGCTTCTCCTTCACTAGGTGCTTCTACTAAAGGTATTCCAAGCAAAGTTATTAGTTTTTTAGATTCTTCAATCATTTCTTCATTCAATACAGCTGTTCTCGAAGCATATTTTTTCATATCATCAACAGCTCCTTTTTTTTTCGCTTCTTCAAAAAGTTTAGAAGCATCTAATTTCAATTTTTTTCTTCTTTCTCGTTCAGCTTTTTTTAATTCAGGAACTTCACCATCAAAAACAAAAACAAACTTTATTCCTTTAGACATAAGTGTTGTAAATCTGTTGAACAAACCAACTAAATGGCTTGTAACGTTTCCTTTAGAATCTTTTAATAATGAACCATCTCTTTGTCTGATAGTTGATATGAATTGATAAAGTATATTGAATGAATCAACAGCAAGTATTTTTCCATTTAATTCATCAATATTAATTTCTTTTCCAATGATTATATTAGTTATTGCAGTACCCATTTCAAAACCTTTTGAGAACTAATCCTTTGAATTCATTATTTAACATTTCCTTAGCTTTTTTTGTTATTTCGCCAGTTGTGATAAACATAACAGGTAATTTTAATGTTTGACCTTTTATATAAGCCGAACTTAAATCACCGTCATTACATTTTTTCTTGTTTTTGGCTTTGCAGAAATAAGTCATCTTTCCAACAGCACTTGGTATAAGTACTTGTAATTCAACATCTGAGTTTTTTCTTATAATTTTTTCTTCTATTATTTCTATTTGTTTCTTATCAAAATAATTATGAAGTTTTTTTATGAATTCTCCTTTAATGACATCTTTTTTTGTCTCAAGATTTTCTTTCTTGAAAATTTTTTCTTCGATTTTTTTCTGTTTTGGTTCTTCAAGTATTGTTTTATCTCTTAATATTAGTTTTTTAACTATTGGTTCTATTTCACTTAATGGAGAAAGAAACCATTTCCAGAACAATTCTTTTTTCCCATTAACTTTTACTTCCAATGGTTTTGCGAAATCTTTAATGTTTCTAAGGCTAACTTTTAACAATAGTTCCTGATTCTTATCCCTAATAATCTTTTTATCTCTTAATAAATCAACCGTTCGTCTATCTTTCTCATTTAAGAACCTTTTTAACTCAAGTAGTTTAGTTTTTTGTTCAGAAAAGTAGTAAAATGGCGAATTTCCTATCTTGGTATTAGAAATTTTTATTTTTTTATCTTTTACAAGTTCAGAAAGTATTGCTCCAATTAGAAATGTTTCTCCACCAATAATTTTTTTTATCTGGTTCGGAATTACTAGTCCTTTTTCTCTTATAATAGATAGAATTTCTTCCTTTGTTGGCATGTTTTTTGAATGTGAGGATAAATTTTAATACTTTTCGTTTAAGGTCTTATCCATTTAATCTCCCAGTAAGTCACATCACCTTCGTCATCAACAACACCCATCATAAGTCTTTTTTTGGTTGAATGAGCTACTCTGTTTTTTGCAGCAAACTCATACCATGTTAAGGTTGAACCTTCATGAACAGGATATATTATCCAACGAGCATGATCTTCTCCAGGTTTAATTCCTCTATCATAAACCCTGAAATCTGCTCCAAACTTTAAAGCTGTTTTAACAATATATCCACGATTACGCATATCTTTATATACGGAATATCTAATCCAGAAATTTGGTTCTATTTGGTTTGCTCTTTTCAAGAATCTTTTAAAAGTAAAATTTTTATTTCTTCCATCAATTACAAGAATTTTTTTCTTTTCCATTAAAAAAAGTGCTTCTTGTAATGCAATTTGTAAATTTTTATCTTCAAGAATCTTTCCAAACGCACCAGAATCATATAATTCTTTTGATTCTTCGCTTTTATCAAGTAAAACTCTTTCCTGAGAGAAAACTGCTTTTGGAAGTTCTTTTTTTGTTATCTTCTTTTTTTCAATAGTTTTTTTCTTTATAACTTTCTTTACCATTGTTTTGTTTAAAAGTTGTTTTGTTTAAATAATTTTTTACAAAACCCTTATAAATCTTACTTTTCTACAAACATTCATTATGGAATTAACTTTTTTAGGTACTTCATGTATGGTGCCAACAAAAGAAAGGAATGTACAAGCAATATTTTTGTCATATAAAGGTAAAGGAATACTTATAGATTGTGGTGAAGGAACTCAGAGGCAGATGGATATTGCAGGAATAAATAGGAATAAAGTAGATATGATTCTTGTAACTCATTGGCATGGAGATCATGTTGGAGGAATAATAGGTCTGTTGCAAACAATATCAGATAAAGAAAACCCTCCAAAGATACAAATATTTGGTCCCATAGGTACAAAAAAAAAAGTTAATCATTTGCTTAATTCAGTGATTTTTGAAAAATCAAATTTAAATTTAGATATATGTGAATTAAACCCAAAGAAAATAGAAGTTTTCAAAGAGACAAAAGATTATTATATTCAATGCGCACCAATGAATCATACAATACCTTGTATAGCTTATTCCTTTATTGAGAAGAATATTCGAAAAATTAATCTTTCAAAAGCAAAAAAATTAGGTTTAAAAGAAGGTCATTTGTTAGGAAAATTACAAAAAGGCATTTCAGTTAATTTTAATGATAAAAAGATTTTTTCAAAAGAAATTTCTAGTATAAAAAAAGGTAAGAAAGTTTCTTTTATTTTTGATACATCTATAAATGAAAATTGTTATTCGCTTGCAGAAAATTCAGATGTATTGGTTTCTGAAGCTGTTTATTTACCATCTTTGAAAGAAAAAGCCGACAAATATAAACATTTAACAACTCAAGATGTTGGTTTAATAGCAAACAAAGCAAATGTTAAGAAATTAATAATAACACATTTTTCACAGAGATATAAATCCACTGATGTTCTAGAAAAAGATGTTAAAACTTATTTTTCAGATTCTAAATGTGCATTTGATTTTATGAAATTAAGAATTTAGTTTGTTGCAAGTTTTATATCTTCAGCTTTAACAGTTTTTCTACCGGCATGTTTTGCAAATTTTATTGCTTCTTCAGAAACTTCATTTGTGAACTCTTCTAAAACATCTCTTAAAGCTTCTTTTGCTTCTTCAGAAACTCTTTGTGCACCAGCTTTTTTCATTAATCTTTCCATTGCTGCAAGTGGAATTGTTCTTTTAACCATAAAAACACCTCTATTTTTAAAACAAAAGGAAATTTATATATTTATTGGTAAAAAAGGTTTTTTTCATTAAAAAATTATTTATATGGCTTATTCATCATTATTTTTATGTCTATTTCTCATAGAAGAAGAAAGAGCAAAGGAAGTGCTGCCGAGAGGACTTTAATACATGCGTTTTGGTCTGAAGGTTGGGCTGCTGTAAGAGTTGCAGGTTCGGGTTCAACACAGTTTCCAAGTCCAGATATACTTGTAGGTAATAATAAGATTAAGTTAGCTTTAGAGGTAAAAATAACTAAGGACAAAAAAAAATATTTTCCAAAACAAGAGATTGAAAATCTAAATTTTTTTGCAGAGAAATTTGGAGCAGAACCTTATATAGCTGTAAAGTTTGCAAAAGAAAAATTCTACTTTATTAAAACAATTTATTTGAATAAAACAACTTCTTCTTATGTCTCTAGTTTAGAACTTTGTAAGCAAAAAGGTTGTTTATTTGAGGGTCTTATTTCCTTCTTTTCTTAAGTGCTTTTTCAATCTTTTTTTCTTCAGCTTCAATTTTGAATTCTTCTTTCACAACCTGTCTAGTCATTCGTTCGATGTTCATATCCATTCGAGCAATACGTCTTTCCATTAGAACGAGAACTCTCAAGCTGTAAACTATTGCTGCTAAAGTACCTATTATTATTGCCAGTATAACTGTGCTTAATCCATCTGTGCCTGATGTAACCATGTTATTCACCTCTTTTATTTAAACAGAATTCATTAATATATATATTTTTCGCTAACGAAAGTTATATAAACTATTAATGGTTTAATGCATTTAAAACATTAAAAGGTGGTAACAATGCTTAAAATGAAAAGAATAACAGAATCTTATGATATGAGAGTATTTACAGACTCAGGAGATTATTTTGGAGATATTGAAGAATCAATATTGACTTCTAACAAAGTGTTTGGTTGGAGAGTTAAGGCTACAAAGAACTCATTTTTAAATAAAGTACTTGGTGCTGCTAAAGGAGTCATAGTTCCTCACCAGCTAGTAAAGAGCATAGGGGATATAATGATTATAAGCAAATCAGCAGTTCCTTCTTATAATCCAGAAGAAGACTAAAATTCTTTTTAAGAAAGTTTTTAATATTAGGCTTTATTATTTGATGGTATGAAAAAATCTGTTGCAGGAATATTGGTTTTAACAATTTTTTTAATAACTTTTTTTTCTAGAACACTAATAGCTTTTCAATCAGATAAATTTTCTTATGAAGCATATTTTTCAATTAGACAAATAGATAACATAGGTTCAGAAGGGGTTCCTCTTTTTAATGATGAATTAAGTTATGGTGGAAGAACACATTTATTTCCGCCTGTATTTTACTATTTAGTGTCTTTTTTTGATTTTTTAGGCATAAATAACGCATCAAAGATAATTCCTAATCTTTTATCGTCCTTGTTAGTGATTGTTGCTTATTTAATATGTTTTCACATAACGAGGCATCGTACCATATCTCTTTTTGGAAGTTTTTTTTCAGGGTTCATACCTATTTTTTTTGATACAACTAATGATGTTTCTGTTTACTCCCTTGTTTTGTTGCTAACTTTTTTTGTGCTTTATTTTTTGATGAAGGTAAAAAACAGACTACATTTAAATTTGGCCTTATTATTTCTTTTTGTTATTGTTCTTTCTCACGCGTCTGTTTTTTTGCTAATTATAGGTCTGTTGTTATTTCTTCTTTTATTAAAAATTGAATCTTTAGAGATTAATAGCAAAGAACAGGAGATAATTTTATTTGTTACATTCTTTGCCATGTGGTTCAATTTCATAATTTATAAAAAAGCTTTTCTCACTCATGGACCATTTGTCATATGGCAAAATTTGCCTCTGCAGATGTTAACAAACTATTTTTTTGATTTGAAATTATTTCAATCAATATATTATTTAGGAATAATCCCTGTTGTTTTGGGTATGTATGCAATATACCAAGTTTTCTTTAAAGTTAAGAAGAAAAGTGTTTTTTTGCTTATAGGGTTGTTTTTATCAAGTCTTCTTTTGTTGTGGTTGAAATTAATAGAATTTAAAGTTGGATTAATATTTCTTGGAGTTATACTTTCTTTGCTTTCTGTTTATTCTATTAAACTAATATATTCATATTTAAATAAGACAAAGGCGCCAAAATCTGCCAATTGGTTTTTGTTCGCGGTTTTTGTTCTGTTCTTATTAACCTCTGTTGTACCAAGTTTTAATCTTGCTTATTCATCATTAAAAAATATACCTTCAGATGCAGAGATCGAAGCTTTGAGGTGGTTGAAACAAAACACTGTGTCTGATTCTGTAGTTGTTGCCCGAGTAGATGAGGGCTATTTAATAAATTATTTTGCCGAAAGAAAAAATGTGTTGGATAATGATTTTCTTTTAGTTAATGATGCTCAACTGCGATATGATAATGTTCAATCAGTGTTCTCTCTAAGATTGAAAACAGAGGCAATAAGAAAGCTAAGCACATATGATGTTGATTATATCTATTTTTCAGGGAACTTTGGTGATGAAAAAAAACTTTATTACACTGATGAGGATTGTTTTGATTTAGTTTATGATGAGGTAGTTAAAATATACTGGTTAAAATGCAGATTAGAATAAAAAAACTTTTAGGACTTTGTTTTTTGGCTTCTTTGATTATTTTATTGCCTTTTGTAATCAGGTATTATAATGGAAATCCTTTGTTTGTTGGTGGAGAGTTTTATTATAATTTAAGGGTTTCAGAAGATTTATCAAATAAAATTTTTTGGGATGTACTTCGAGATTCACATCATAAAATTTCTTTTTTTAATTATGTGTTTTCATTTTTTATAATGTTTTTAGGAAAAGAATTTTTTGTGATTGTTCCTTTAGTATTAGGAATAATTTCTTTGATATCTTTTTTTTACATAGGAAATTTTTTTCTCGAGGAAAACAAATCTTTTTATTCCTCTGCTTTTTTTGTTTTTTCTCCAATATTTATTTTCTTGTTTTCTGGTTTTAACCAGTTCACTTTAGCTGTTTGCCTATCATTGTTGTCTATTCTTCTTTTCTTAAAGAAGAGTTATTGGTCTATACCTTTTTTTGTTTTGACCTCTATTACTAGTATTTCATTCTTTATCTTAAATATTATATTAATGCTCTTTTATTCTTTTTATAAAAGGAGAAAGAAATTATTTTTGCTTAATCTCTTTTTTGGAGTGGTTTCTTTGTTAATATTTTTTTATTTTCATAATCTTTCTGAAATCATTATCTCTGATTTTTCATATGAACAATATTTTACAGCTTTCGGAGCAGAAATAGGTCTTTCGTTTTTTTATTTTTTAATAGGTTTAATAGGTTTATTTTCTATTTGGAAAAGACGCAGAGGGCATCATTACTTTTTGATGACAATATTTTTATTTTTCATATTATCTTTGTTTAATTCTGTTGCCAAAATTTTCTTAAATTTCTTTTTATCTGTGCTTTCAGCAATCTTTTTATTATTCTTGATAAAAAGAACTTGGGCAGTTCCAAATATTAAGAGATTCACATTATTATTGATTATTTGTGGAGTTATTTTTTCTACAGCATTATACTCTGATCAACTTATAAAGTCCAAGCCAGGGAAAGAACTTGTAAAAGGTTTAGTGTTTTTAAAAGATGAACCTACAGCAGTTGTTTTATCTCATGAAAAAAACAATTTTTTTATAGAATATTTTTCTAATAAAAAAACTCTTTTGCAATCAAAAGATTCAGAACAAATAAGAGAAAAAATATTTGTTTCAAGAAATTTGAAAGAAACAACTGCGATGCTTAATGATAAAAGAATAAATTATATCCTAATAACTGGTGAGATGAAAGAAGGGCTTGTATGGGACAAGCCTCAGGAAGGATTATTGTTTTTATTAGAGAATAGCAAGCATTTTAGTAAAAAATACCATTCTAATGAAGTTGAAATATGGTTTTTTTTAGACTAATTAACTTTTTGACATAATATTTATAAACAAACAAATATAAAGAATCTCATCATGATATATATTTCAGAATTAATAATACTGATAGTAGTTTTTATTTCTTTGTACTTCGTAGTTTTTTGGTTAATTGTTTTTTTTGAACAAGAAAATTTTTCTAGTAGAAGAAAAATTTTAAGAAGAAAACCTATTGTGTCAATTGCAATTCCTGTTTATAATGAAGAGGATACCATAACATCTACTTTGCAATCGGTTTTAAATCTGAATTATCCGCAAAAAAAGCTTGAAATAATTGTTGTTAATGATGGTTCTACTGATAAAACAGAACAACGAGTTCTAGACATGAAAAAGAAAAACAATTTTATTAAATTAATTAGTCATAAGAACATTGGAAAAGGAGCTTCACTAAACAGAGCTTTGAAAGTTGCAAAAGGAAAGTTTTTTGTTTGTTTAGATGCAGATTCTTATGTTCATAAAGATGCATTATTACATCTGTTGCCTCATTTTAAAGACAGAAAAGTTGCTTGTTCTCTTCCTTTGATGAAATCAAAAAAACCTTTGAATTTATTACAAAAGATGCAATTCACAGAATATTTAGTTAACATTTTTTATAAGAAAATAATGGGTTTTTTGCATTGTATACCTGTTGCTCCAGGTCCTTTCAGTGTTTTTAGGAAGAACGTTTTAATAAAGTTAGATGGTTATGAAGAAGATAATTTAACAGAAGACCTAGAAATGACTCTAAGACTTCAGAAGCACAATTATAAAATAATTCAAGATATGAAAGCAGAAGTTTATACAACTACCCCTTTAAACTTGAAAAGTTTTTTCAAGCAAAGAAAAAGGTGGTATAAAGGTGGTTTTTTTAATGCTTTAAAATATAAAAAAATGATGTTTAATCCAAAATATGGAGATTTTGGTATTATGCAATTACCTCTGTTAATAATTTCTGGGATGATAGGTATATCAACAGTTCTTGTAACTTTGTACACCTCTTTGAAACCCCATGTTAAAAATCTTTTAAATCTGAGACTTGTTGATTTTGATATTTGGACTTTTATTCAGAATATAAGGTTTAATTTCAATATTTTGGATTTAAACTTTGCAAATTTAATTGTTTTTTTAATAATGTTTTCAATTTCAATTTTAATATTAAATCTTTCATATAAGCTTACAAGAGAAAATATTTCAAAATATGGGCGAACACACATTATTTTCTTTTTATTTTTCTATTTTTTTATGTTAGGTATTAGTTGGATTTTGTTGTTTCCTGAATTATTTCAAAAAAAGCAGGAGTGGTGATTATGAGAAACATTAAGAAAAAAAGATATCTTATTGCATTCATTTTAACAGTTTTCATTTTTGTTTTTGGAATAATGGTTGGTTTGGTTATGGAAAGCCAAAGAGTTCAATTTGTCCAAGACAAGGCTTATGAACAAAAACTAGATTATCGAAGTTTACAGTTTCAATATCAATTCATTGATCAATTGAGTCAAGAAAATAATTGTCCTGTTTTAGCTAATGCTTTAAATGTTAATCTTGAGACGCTCGAAGATACAAGAATTCGTTTGACTAATTATAATCTAGATGCAAAAATAAGTAAGGATGATTTTGAGATGCTTTACAGAGATTATATTCTTTCTCAATTAAATTATTGGCTTTTAGCAAAAAAAGCTAGAGAATTATGCAATTTTGAATTGGCCACAATACTTTATTTTTTTTCAACTGATAAGGATTGTCCTGATTGTGGTGAACAAGCTTTTATCCTAACTTATTTGAAGAATTTGTTTGGAGATAAACTTCTTAATTTCGCTTTAAATTCTCAGTTCAGAGATGAAAAATCATTAGAGCTCTTGATGGAAACTTACTCTATAAATGTTTTTCCAACATTATTAATTGAAGGGAGAAAATTTGAGGGTTTAGCAGAGAAACAAACAATTCTTAGAGAAATATGTAAACACTACAAAGATATGGAAGAGTGTTATTAATCTTTTGTTTTCATAATATCTCCTATTGTCAAACTTCCACTATCTTCTTTTTCTAGAGATATTTTCTTTTCTTTGTATTCTTTTATTAGTTTTATTCCGAGAAAGTTTTCAAGTTTCTTTGCTAAAGCAATACTTGGTTCCATATGTCTCGATTCAATGTTGTGTATAACTGATTCTTTCTCAGCTATTTTCTTAGCCAGTTCTTTTTGTTTTAAGCCTTTTAGTTCTCTTTTGTTCTTGATTATCGAATTATAATCATGTTTTATTATTTGTATTGTTTCTTCTTTTTCTAAGCTTTTTTCAACTATTGTTTTAATTGGTGGTTTTTCAATGGTTTTTTTTATTATAGTTCCGTGTTTGCTACAATCAATACAGACATTTAGAACAACCCCTTCAACTCTACATTCAAACAATTTTTTTTCAGAACCACACATGTCGCATGCCATGTTTTTTACCTCATTTATGTTTTTAATTATGTGTTTTGATAAGAAGTTTTATATATTTTTTGAATTATTTATTTGTTCATGAAGTTTAATTTTTCAAATAAAATTCTAATTTTAATAGTATTCTGTTATTTTATAACTGCACTAATTGGAACTAATAATCATGCTTTGTTTAATGGAGATAATGCTGCTAACCTTGTTCAGGCAAACTATGTTAGAGAGAATCCTAATCAAATATTTGGTTGGAGCAGAATTAGTTATGCTGGTTATCCTTTATTCTTTTTTTTCCAGCCTTTATCTCATTTAATTTTAGCTTTGTTTTTTTCTTTTGGTAACATTTTTTTAGTTTATAAAACATTTTTAATAGTTCTTTTTTCAGCTATTCCTGTTTCATTTTTTTATTCTTTAAGAAGAATTGGTTTTGGTAAGAAATTTGTTTTATTTTCTTCAGTGCAACCTTTATTAATAACTAGTTTTACAGGTTTTGGATTAGAACCTGCCAGCATTTTTGCTTGGGGGTTATTTACTCAGTTATTTGCAACAGTTTTATTTCCTATAACTATAAGTAAACTTTATTTTTCAATCAAATCCAAAAAAAACTTTTTTAGTTCTGTAAGTCTTTTATCTGTTACAATTCTGGTTCATCCAATAATCGGTGTTTTGTGCGTTTTCGTTGGTTTTTTAGTTGCGATATTGATTTTATCAGAGTTTAGACAAAGAGTTCTTAATTTAATTCGCATACTTCTTTTTTCTTTTGTTGTTGTTTCTTTTTGGGGGATTCCAATTTTAGTTTATAAGGAATTATATGGGGGTGTGTTAAAATCTAACGAGTATCTTCATTCATTTGGTTTTTTTAAAGTATTCTCGGGTTTAGTAAGTGGAGGAATTCTAGATGCTTCAAGTTTTGTTCCTTTTTTATCTTTAAGTGCAATTGCAGGTTTTTTTTTAATTGCACATTTATTTTTTGAAAGGATTTCATTTAATTTAACGAGTATAAAAAAATTATTATCTGATAAACAATCTGAGAAGGAAAGATTTATTTTATTTGGTTTAATTATTAGTTTCATTCTGTTTTCTGGTGGCAATTATATGTTTAAAATTCCTGTTCTTTCTTTTTTCGAACTTCACAGATTTATTTTCATTTTCCATTTCTTTCTTATTTTGGCTTCTTCTTTTTATCTGGAGTATGTCGTGATAAGATTTGGAAAGAAATCTTTATATTCAATTGTTTTCATCATTATTTTTTTAATTATTTCAAGTTTTAACGAAACTTATGATAGACAGAAAGCTATTAATAATCAAAACCCTGTAAAAGAGTTGATTGAAGTGGCTTCATATTTGCATTCATTTCCAGAAGGCAGAGCTTATGTCCAATCTTTGGATTTTGAACCTATCAAAGCATTATTCTTTTATTATTCAAAAAAGCCTATTTTATTGGGTTTTATAGGTAGTCATACAACTTTATCAACAAAATATATTCATAATCTAACCCTGTCAAATAAAGAAGACTTGGAGAGATATAATGTTAAATACTTAATTTTGAATTCATCTGTTAATCTTTCTTTTCCGAAAAAAGTTTTTGATAATTTAACGGTTTATTTTGTTAATAGCTCTGGTTATTTTTATGTAGATGAAAATTGCGGGTTGATATTGTCTGAGAGTAATGGAAATGAAAAATATTTTTTAAATGTGGAATTAAATTCTTCTTGTAAAGTTTTATTCAAAATGAGTTATTCGCCTTTTTGGAAAGCATCTGTTGAAGGCGAGTCCTTAAAGATTAATAGTTCTGAAGATTCACTAATAAGTTTCAATTTAGAAAAAGGAAGTAGCAGTATAAAATTAGAATATGAAGATGTGAGTTATAGAAAATCTCTTTTCATAATTGGTTTATTAGTATTATTTGGTTTGTTTATTCATGAAAATAATTTTAATAAGGATGGAGTTTAATCAATTTGTTTGTTATTTAATTTTTTAAAAACATTGACATAATATTTTTGTTTTCCAGAGTATATTATTTGTTCTTCTTTCATTTCAAAATCTTTTTTTTCTGCAATTGTTTTTATTAGTTGATTTTTTAATGTGCAAATTGTTAGAGTTCCATTTTTTTTCAGCACGTATTTTGCTTGGTAGATTAACTCTTGATATATTTTGTTAACTGTTTTTTCATTTATTCTTTTGGATATTGATGGTAGTTTGGTGATTATTTTATCAACGCTTTCTTTTTAGAACTTTGTATCCAACCAGCTAATATCTGTTTTTGAAAAGTTTATGTTTTTTTCTACTCCTGCGATTTTGGCGTTTTTCTTTGAGTTATGTATGTTCCTTAAAAGCTTATCAAATGAATATATGTTTTTTGCTTCTTTTTTTATTTTTTTATCTTCTTTTTCAAATATTTTTTCAAACGAATCGTTTATTTTCTTAAATGAAAATTCCTTGTCATAGTAATGTACGGGTTTTTTTGTTGCATATAAAGCTGCTTCAATAGCTATTGTTCCTGATTCGCAACTAGGATCAACAATTATCTCTCCTGGTTTGTATTTTGCAATCATAGATAATGCGAAACTAAGTGTTCCTTTCAAGGAGGATGCACTCGTAAATATTCTATGAGTTCTTTTGCCCAAATCTTTTCCAGAAAAATCAATTCCTAAATAGGCTTTTTTATTGTGAATGTAAACATATAAATTCTCTTTTGTCTTTGTTGTTTGTGTTGTTTGTTGTTTTAGTTTTTTACTTAGTTTTTTTGCGAATTCAACACTGTTAAATTCATGTTCTCCGTTTCTTTCACAGTTAATGAATGTTTTAGATAGAGAGTTTAAATCTTTCTTGCTTAGTTTTTTTATTAGTTTATTTATGCTTTCATCAAGTTTATTTGTTATCTGTACTTTATTTATTAGCAGAATGGCTCGTTTGATAGATTGACAGGTATATGCAACTTTACATAATTCTTCTTCTTCTTTTATTGGAAAAATAACGATTGTTTCCTCAATAGTTCCTTCAGAGTTTATTTTTTCTTTTATTTCTTTCTTTGCAACATTCTCAAGTCCTTTATCAACTATAACTATTCCTTTCATGTTTTCAAATATTCTTTGTGTGTATATAAACCTTTTCAAACACCACATTTTCTATAAGATGTTTTTCTAAATATATTATTCATTACCAAAATATTTAAATATTCGAAAGAAGCACTCCGACACTATATGTGGTTATTTTTAGGAGAACAAACACTATATATGGGGTGTTGGTTGTTTAAAATGAAATATTGTGAGGTGATTTTTTGAAATGTCCTTTTTGCAGTTATGAAAGTACTCATGTTATTGAAACAAGGGAAAGTGCTGAAGAAACAACCAGGAGAAGAAGGGAGTGTTTGAAATGCAAGAAAAGATTTACAACTTATGAACGAGTTGAATTAAATCCTTTGATAATTATTAAGAAAAATGGAGTTAGAGAATCTTTTGACAGGCAAAAACTTCGATATGGTTTATTAAAAGCTTGCGAGAAAAGATCTGTTCCTTTAGATGTAATAGATGAAATAGTTGATAAAATAGAATCTGTTTTGAGAAAACAAGATACTGCAGAGATATCAAGTAAGAAAGTTGGTTTGATGGTTATGAATAAATTAAAAAGTTTAGATAAGGTGGCTTATATTCGTTTTGCAAGTGTTTATAGAGATTTTCAAGATTTAGGCTCTTTTGAAGAAGAAGTAAAAAAGTTATTGAAGAAATGAGGTATTGAAATGACTGAAATTGAGTATATAAGAAAAAGAGATGGGCGTATAGTTCCATTTAACAAAGAAAAAATAGCTGTAGCGATATTTGGTGCTGCTAAAGCTTTAGGTGGAAAAGATAAAAGAGAATCGAAAAGACTTTCTGAATTAGTAGTTAAAATTCTTAATAAAGATTTTAAGAATAAGATTCCTGAAGTTGAAGAAATACAGGATTATGTTGAAAAAGTTTTGATAAACGAAGGTCATGCTAAAACTGCAAAAGCTTATATTTTATATAGGGAGAAAAGAAGACAGGCAAGAGTTAAAGTAACAATTAGTCCAGATTCAAAAGATGTTAAAAATCTTAGAAAAAATGGTGTTTTGCTAAGTAAGCAGGCAGTAAAAATATTAAATGGCTCGCAACAATTAGATGAACTTGGAAGAGTTATTTTTCTAGACAGATATTCTTTGAAAACAAAGAAAGAAGACATGGGTGAGGGAGATTTAGTGGTTGTAATATCAAAGGAGGATCCAAAGTATCCGAAAAAAGATTTAGGAATCATAAGAAAGATGCTTAGAAGTGATAAGCTAATTCTATACATGATTACAGGAATATATGCTGAAAACAGCCATGAGTTTAAACAGAGTAAATGGAGATGTGAGAAACCAATGGAATCAATAAAGGTTGCTTATAAGAGGGTTGCCAGAGCAATAGCTTCTGCAGAGAAAACGCCTAATCTTAAGGAGAAATGGTTTCAACTTTTTTGGGATGAACTAAGACAATCACATATACAACCTGCAGGCAGAATAATGACTGCTGCAAACATAGATTCTTATGGTCATTACACTTCAAACTTAACATTGTATAATTGTTATGTAATACCATCTCCAAAAGATTCAAGAGAATCGATAGTTAAAGAAACACTTTATCAAATGACAGAAATAATGTCCCGTGGAGGGGGTGTTGGGATATCTTTAGCTACTTTAAGACCGAGATATTCATATGTTCGTGGTGTTCACGGAAAATCTTCTGGCTCTGTTTCTTGGGGAGGACTTTTCTCTTATACAACCGGATTAATAGAGCAGGGCGGTTCAAGAAGAGGGGCATTAATGCTTATGCAGGCAGATTGGCATCCTGACATATTGGAATTTGTTGATTCTAAAAGAAAATCTGGTATGATAGAGAATGCAAATATTTCTGTGTTGATTTCTGATCCTTTTATGGATGCAGTGAAGAAAGATGAAGAATGGAATCTGGAATTTCCGGATTATGAGCACGCTGCATACTCTGAAATTTATGATAGAGAATGGGACGGAGATTTGCATACGTGGAAGAAAAGAGGTTATCCGACAAAGGTATACAAGACTATTAAAGCAAGAACATTGTGGGACAAGATAATCGAATCTGCATGGGTAAGTGCAGAACCTGGTTTGGTTTTTATTGATAGATATAACAAATTAAGCAACTCTTATTATTATAACAGGTTGATATGTACTAATCCTTGTGGAGAGCAAGGTCTTCCTGCGTGGGGTGTTTGCAACTTAAGTCATCTTTATCTTGCGTCGTTTGCAAAGAAAACAGGTTCTGATGAAGAAGGATGTTTGTATAAAATGGATTGGGATTCTTTGAAAAAATCTGCCAGAGTACTTATAAGATTTCTTGATAATGTCATTGATGTAACGGCTTATCATTTTAAGGAGAATGAAAGAAATCAGAAAAGTGAACGAAGGGTTGGTGGTGGTACATTAGGTCTTGGAGAGCTAATGATTAAGATGAGATTAAAGTATGGTTCTAAGAAAGGAATGTCATTTATAGATAAAATATACAAGACAATCTGTGTTGAAATGTATAACGAATCTTCAAAAATAGCTGCAGAGAAAGGTCCGTTTCCAAAGTTTGATACCGAAAAATTTCTGAAAAGTGAATTTGTGATTGGTCTTCCAAAAGAAACAAGGGATTTGATAAAAAGAAATGGTATAAGGAATGTGACATTGTCAACTCAGGCACCTACGGGAACTGTTGGTACTATGCTTGGTACATCAACAGGTATAGAGCCTTATTATGCTTTTGAATTTTTCAGACAGTCAAGACTTGGTTTTCATAAGGTTTTNATTCCTTTGGCAGAGGAGTATACTTCAAAAGACGGCATGTTGCCTGACTATTTTGTTTCTGCAATGAATCTTGGTCCTTTGGAGCATGTTGGTGTGCAGGCGGCTGTTCAGAGATGGACTGATTCTTCAATTAGCAAAACTGCTAATGCACCTGAAGATTTCTCTGTAAAGGAAACTGCTGAGTTATATGAAAAAGCTTATGATTTGGGATGTAAAGGTTTGACTATTTATAGGGATTCAAGCAGGTCTGAACAGGTTTTATCTACTGATTCTCAGTCTGAGAAAAGCCCGGATGATAAGGTTTATGGACCTGAGGCAGGAAATACTTGTCCTAATTGTAAGAAAGGATTAATGGTTAAAGTTGGAGGTTGTACGCAGTGCTCTAAAAACTGCGGTTTTACAGGAAACTGTGATTCAAAGTGAAGAAGAAATTATACACTTGTTTTGGAGATAATGGTTGCACAAGTACTTTAAGTGGGGATTGCGTTGCAAAGGATGATTGCTTAATTGATGTTAATGGAGATATAGATTCTTTGCAGGCATCTATTGATAAAATAGTTGCTTTTTCTATGAATAATTCTGATTTGTCTGAGGATTTTAATTTATTAGAAAAAATACAAGTTTTACTTTGGCAGTTAGGAGGAGAGATTTCTCAAAGAAGTGCAGGTGGAGTTGTTAATAAACCTGTTAAAGAATCAGATATTTCTTTGTTGGAAGATGCTATTGCTTCTTTTGATTTAGATGTTAAAGGTTTTCAGAGGTTTTCAAATTTGTTGGCTATAGAGGTTAATGAGTCAAGGGTTAGGACAAGAAAGCTTGAGCGTTCTTTAACTAATTATCTTAGAGATGAGAAGTTGAGATCTGTTTCTTACAAGTTTGTTAATCGTTTAAGTGCGTATTTTTTTGCTTTGGCTGTTAAAATTGAAAAAGAGAATTTTAAGATTTTATAATTAAACTTATAAAAGAGTTTGTTATCTTATCTGTTATATGATTAAACAAGCAGTTATACTGGCTGCAGGGAAAGGCGTCAGAATGCTTCCTTTGACAAAGGATGTTCCAAAATCTTTAATCAAAATAAATGATGCGCCATTCATATATTATCTTCTAAAAACACTTGAGTCTGCAGGTTATGAAAAAGTTTTCTTAGTAGTTGGCTATAAAGCAGAGAAAATGCAGGAATTTGTTGATAATAGTAGTTTTAATTTTGAACTAAAACTAATAATTCAAAAAGAACAATTAGGAACAGGACATGCTGTTAAAATAGTTGGCGATTTTGTTAAAGATAATTTTGTAGTTATAAATGGCGATAATCTTTTTTCAAAAGAAGATTTAAGCAGTATAAATTTTGAAGATGATTATAATTATGTTTTTGCTATTGAACATGAAACTCCTGAAAGATTCGGAGTTTTAAGGTTTGATAATGAATTTTTGATTGGAATTGATGAAAAACCTGAAAAACCTGTTAGTAATATTATTAATGCAGGTATGTACAAATTCACTCCGGAAGTATTTGATGTCTTAGAAACAATAAAAAGATCCCCTAGAGGAGAATATGAGCTGACATGTGCAATTGAAGCTCTTGCTAAAAAGAAGAAATTCAAAGTTAAAAAATTAAAGGATTTTTGGGTTGACTTGGGAGTTTATGAAGATGTTCCTAAAGTTGAAGCATTTGTTAAGAGTATGTTCTGAACATTTGCGAGTATTTGTTGAATAAATTTAAAAAAGCAGTTTTCTTTTGTATTTTTATGAAAACAGAAATAACTTCTTTGGAGCTGTATTATTTACTTAAAGAATTAAAGCCGTTAGTTGGTGGAAGAATAGAAAAAATATATCAGAAAGATAAATCTTTTATGTTTGTTATTCATGTTCGTGGAGAAGGAAAGAAGTTCTTGAAGGTTAGTTTTCCAGGAGCTATTTATTTAACGGAGCACAGAGAGGATTATTCTGAACTGCCTGGTTTTTGCAAATTCTTAAGAAAAAGATTGATGAGAACAAGCATTGAATCAATTGAACAGAAAGGATTTGAAAGAATATTGGAGTTTAAAATTCAAGCAAAAGATGAATTGTTAGTTGTTATCATTGAGCTTTTTAGTAATGGCAATTTATTAGTTTGTGATGGGAATTATAAAGTTATAAGTGCTTTAGAAAGTCATAAATGGAAAGACAGAACTATTAGAGGAGGTATAAAATATGCTTATCCGCCAGAGCAAAATAATGTTTTATTGTTGAATGAGGAAGATTTTTGTGAGATAATAAAAAAATCAGATAAAGATTCAATAGTTAAATCTTTGGCTATAGATTTAAACTTAGGTGGTTTATATGCAGAAGAACTATGTTTGTTGGCGGGGGTTGATAAGTCAAAGAAAAATTTGAGTAAGAAGGATATAATTAAGGTTTTTAAAAAATTAAAATTATTGTTATCTAAGATGGTTTGTGCTAATATTGTTGGTGATGAGATTCTTCCTTTTAATTTGAAATCATTAGATTCTGTCGGAAAGAAGTTTTCTTCTTTTAGTGAAGCAATTGATTCAAAACTTTCTAAGAAAATAGTTGAAGAGCTTGAAACTGCAAAAGATACAAGGAAGCAGGAAACAATAGATAAAGTTATGGCTATAATTCATCAGCAAGAACAAACAATTAATGGTTTGAAGAAAAGCATGAAAGAAAATCAACGTAAAGGAGAATTAATATATGAGCATTATGAGATTGTAAAGAAAACACTTGATTCTATTAATAAAGCTAGGGATAAGTTTTCTTGGAAGGAAATAAAGGAAGAATTAAAAGGTCATAAAGTTGTTAAGAAAATTGATGAAAAACAAGGAAAAATAACTCTAGAAATTTAATCTCCTTCAAATTTAATCATTGTAAAAACTTTTTCTTCTTTAAGTTTGTCTATTCCTTTTAAATCAGGAAGTTCAATTACAAACGCGCATTCAATTACTTCTCCTCGTAGTTTTTTAACAAGATTAACGGCTGCAGATACAGTTCCTCCTGTGGCGATTAAATCATCTATTATAAGAACTTTATCGCCTTTTTTGATGGAGTCTTTATGCATCTCTATTGTATCTGTGCCGTACTCTAAGGAATATTCTTCTTTAACAATTTCTCCAGGCAGTTTCCCGGGTTTTCTTATAAGAACAAACTTTTTTTTAAGTTTGTACGCCAATACACTTCCAAAGACAAATCCTCTGCTTTCAATTCCGGTTATGACATCTATATCTTTATCTTTGTATCGTTCATATAATTCGTCGCAACATTGTTTGAAAGCTTCAGGATTTTCAAGCAATGTTGTTATGTCCCGAAACATAATTCCTGGTTTAGGCCAATCAGGAATTGTTCTAATAGCTTTTTTTAAATCCATTTTTTTACATTAAAGCTCCTTGAAGAGCGTTTTTACACGAACAATTTCTATTTAATTTAGCAATTGCTTTTATAGTTATTATTAATAATTTTTTAACATTTTCAAGATTTTCAGACATTGTTTTCAAAACTTTTTCATTGCTAACTTCTTCTCCTTCTTTCCAAACATCATAATCAGTCACCATGGCTATAGTTGAATAGCAAATCTCAGCTTCTCTTGCAAGAACACATTCAGGAACCATAGTCATACCTATGATGTCTCCACCCCACATTTGAAAAGCTTTTGATTCGGCTCGGGTTGAAAACCTTGGACCCTCAATAGTAACGCAAGTTCCTTCTTTGTGAAATGAGAATCCTAGTTTTTCAGCTTCTATTGCTAATAAATCTCTAATTTCAGGACAAGTAGGATCGGCAGTTCCTATATGAACTACTTGATTACCTTCATAAAAAGTACTTTTTCTTTTTGTTGTTCGGTCTATAAATTGGCTTGTAAAAACTAAATCTCCTGGTTTGTATTCTTCTCTTAGAGAACCTACTGCACTAGGTGCCAGAATATGTGTGACTTTAAGTTCTTTCATAGCCCAAATATTGGCTCTGTAATTAACATTTGTAGGGTTTATAGTGTGTTTTGAACCATGTCTGGGTATTATAACAACTTCAATACCTTCAATCTTGCCAGTAGTTACTAAATCAGATGTTGGACCAAAAGGAGTGTGAATCTTTATTTGTTTAGATTCTTGTAAAAGATTAGGATCATAAACACCTGAACCACCTATTATTCCTATTTTCATAATTATCGCCTATAAAAAGAGAAAAATATTGTCTTTATAAAGATTATTTTTATTTATGAGAATAAAGGCGGACAGCTTTCCAAGGTTCCCGCATGAAATGCAGTAAAACTTGAAACGTAGGTGCGCTTTACTTCCGAGTTCGAAATGGGATCGGGTAGTTCCACACCGCTATGACCGTCCAATGATAGTAAATTCTGAGCTATTTATAAATCTTTTTGTGAATAAATTATTATTAAAACAGTTTATTTCCATTTCTTATTTCTGCTTATAATTCATCAAAATAGTTTTCATTTAGAAAAGTTCCATTTTCTAATCGTTTTTTCGTCTTTTAATAGTAAGCTATATAAAGATAACAAATGCTCTTTTCTTAATGAATATTGCAATCTTTGGAACTGGTTATGTTGGCTTAGTATCTGGAACTTGTTTTGCAGATTTTGGGAATAAAGTTATTTGTGTTGACATTGATAAGAGTAAAATAAACGCTTTAAAGAAAGGAAAAGTATCATTTTATGAACCTGGTCTTAAAGAGTTGGTTTTGAGGAATTCTAAAGAAGAAAGATTGAAATTTACCTGTAATGCTAAGAAAGCAGTTCAGAATTCTGAAATAATATTTATTTGTGTTGGCACTCCTTCAAAGCAGAATGGAGAGGCAAATCTTGATTTCGTATTTCAGGTAGCAAAAGATGTTGGTTTGTTTATGAATGATTATAAAGTTATAGTTGATAAAAGTACTGTGCCTGTTGGTACAGCTGAAAAGATTAAAAGGATAATATGTAAGAATTCTAAAATAGATTTTGACGTTGTTTCAAATCCTGAGTTTCTAAGGGAGGGGGCAGCTGTTAAAGATTTTCAGAATCCTGACAGAGTTGTTGTTGGTTCTAATTCTGAGAAAGCAAAAAATATTATGGCTCATTTGTATAAATCGGTTACAAGGGTTGGAAGACCAATAATGTTTACAGATATAAAAACTTCTGAATTAATAAAGTATGTTTCAAATGCGATGCTTGCAACTAGAATAAGCTTTATGAATGAGATATCTCATTTATGCGAGTCAACCGGTGCAAACATTAAAGATGTTGCAAGAGGGGTTGGTTTGGATAAGCGTATTGGATCAAGGTTTTTGCAGGCTGGACCTGGTTATGGTGGTAGTTGTTTTCCTAAGGATGTTAAGGCTTTAGCTCAGTCTCTTGAGCAATTTGGCCTTCCATCAAATATTTTGAGGGCAGTTGATTATGTTAATGAACGTCAGAAACGTTCATTAGTGCCTAAGCTTAAGAAGTTTATTCCTAAATTAGAATGTAAGAAAATAGCTATTTGGGGTTTATCTTTCAAACCAAGAACAAGTGATATTAGAGATTCTCCTGCTTTAGTGGTTATTGAACAGTTAAAGAATGAGTATGCAGATGTTTTTGCTTATGATCCAGAAGCAATGCCTGAAGCAAAGAAATATGTTAAGGGTGTTACTTATGTAAATAATGCTTATGAAGCTTTGAAAGATGCAGATGCTTTAATGATATTAACTGAGTGGGATCAGTTCAGGGAGCCAGATTTTGAGTTGATGAAACAACTTATGAGGGGTTTGATTATCATTGATGGCAGGAATATTTATAATTCAGAGCCTGTTTCTAAAGGTTTCAAATATATTGGTATTGGAAGATGAGAATTTTAGTTGTTGGAGGAGCAGGTTTTGTCGGCAGTCATTTATGTGATGTTTTGATTGAAGATGGACATAAAGTTATCTGTATGGATAATTTTGCTACAGGTCACAAGCACCATATTGAGCATTTGTTGAAACACAAGAATTTTCGTTTCATAAAGCATGATGTTGTTAAGTCGTTTGAAATTAAGGATTCTTTAGATCAAATATATCATTTGGCTTCAAGAGCCAGTCCTATTGATTATCAAAAATTTCCTGTTGAAACAGCTTTGTCTAATTCTATAGGCACAAATAATCTTGTAAAGCTTTCTTTGAAGAAGAAAGCAACTTTATTATTCACTTCTACAAGCGAGGCTTATGGAGAGCCTAAAGAGCATCCTCAAAAAGAGAGTTATTGGGGTAATGTTAACCCTGTCGGTATAAGAAGCTGTTATGATGAGAGTAAGCGCTTTGGAGAGGCTTTATTGATGGCTTATCGTAGAGAAATGAATGCAAATGTTAAGATAGTTCGTATTTTCAATACTTATGGTCCTCGATTAAGACCAGGAGATGGAAGAGTTATTTCTAATTTTATCAGGCAGTGTTTGAAAAATGAGCCTTTAACTGTTTACGGCAGTGGAAAACAAACTCGTAGTTTCTGCTATGTAAGTGATTTAGTTAGTGGTTTGATAAAGATGATGAATTCAAAATTTGTTGGACCAAAGAATCTTGGCAACCCAAGAGAATACACTATTCTACAATTGGCCAGAAAGATAAAAAAACTCGCCAATTCAAATTCGAAAATTGTTTTTAAAAAACTGCCTGAAGACGATCCTTCCAAAAGACAACCGGATATTTCTAAAGCCAGAAAGTTGCTTGGCTGGAAGCCAGAAGTTGAATTAGAAGAAGGATTGAAGAAAACAATTGAATGGTTTAAAATGCTACCAGTTGTGAATGGATATAAGGATTACTAGAAGTTTGTGATTTAACAATTTTTATAAATAAGATTTGTTTTTTTCATTAGAATGAGCGATTATACCAGAACTGCTGTTAGAGGAGCGGGTTATATTTTTGTTTTTTCTATAATAGGCGCTTTTTTTTCTTACTTAGCAAGA
>NZBB01000001.1 GCA_002686295.1 Candidatus Woesearchaeota archaeon | reverse complement strand
TTTTTTAAAATCATTAGCTTATATTCCAGAAAAATATTATGGTTTTTTATGGAGAAATAAAAAATTTAAATTTGTTCCTTCATTAACAATAGTTAGATTTGTAAGAAAACTTTGGTTAGGATATTAAAATTAGTTTATTTAAATTATCTAACAATGTTTTTTTAGTTTTTTGTTAAAAAGTTTTAATAGGCTAATATGAAATCCTCTTCTTTTTTTCGATAGTTTTAAGTAGTAGTTCTCGTCGATAAATAGTAGTTTAAAACCGATTTTGTCGACGAGGTGAACTACTATGATGAAGATAATAACGAACAAGTTTAATAAACTTGCTGATTTTTGCTATGAATTATTTCAGATTTCTGAACTTCCTTTGTATTCTTCGAAGTTTTCGAAGAGGAAGTTTTCTCAGTTTCAACATTTATTCTTGCTAGTGTACAAGCAATTTCAGAAGTTCACTTACGAAGAACTTTTGACAGACATTGCAGGCAATAAAAGTTTAAGACTTTATATTGGTTTGAACAAGCTTCCGCATTATACCACACTCATCAAATTTACTAAAAGATTACCAATGATAGTTCTTGACAAATTATTGTTAGAGTTCAAAAAATTAATTCCAAAACCAAGAAAAGTAGCTATTGATGCAACAGGCATAACATTTGATAACGCAAGCCAACATTACTGCAAACGAATAGGCTTAAAAACCAAGAAACGACCGTTCATGAAAACGACTTTCATCGTCGACATAGAAAACTATGTCATCTTGCTATGCAAGATTAGGAAAAAACCACGACACGACACAAAAGACTCGAAACCAGCCATAAAAAAACTCTCAAAACATTACAAACCAAACATTTTCTATGCCAACAGAGGATACGATGACAACAACATCTTCAAACTATGCTTTGAAAAACTCAAAGCACACCCTTTAATACTACAAAGAAGACTAGACATTCCTAAACACCGAAGAAAAGGAACTTACAGAAAACAAACCTTTGAAGTATTCGATTATGGCGAATACCTACAAAGAAACAAAATAGAAACAGTAAACAGCATGTTTAAAAGAAGATTTAACAGCCATGTTAAATCAAGAACTTGTAAACTTCAAAAATTTGAAGTTTTAACAAGAGTAATAGCATACAACATCGACAGACTAATAAGAATTAAACAACAAGTTATTCTGATAATTATCAGAATAACAAGGATTTCATATTAGCCGGAGAAGAAATGTTTTCAATTATAACAAAAAGCTTTTTATAAACAGAAAAAAAAATGTTTAATATGAAAAAAATGCTTCAAAAATTAAAATCAGAATTAAGACCTGAAAAGATTATCGAAGTAGATGAAATTGTAAAAAAAATAAACCAATTATTAACCAAGAACAAAGTTAAAGCTGAATGTGTTAAAGGTGGCAGTATAGCCAAAGGAACATCTTTGAAAAACGATTATGATATTGACTTGTTTGTTAGGTTTGATTATAAATACAAAGACAAAGAAATTTCTGATATTCTGGAACCAATATTGAAACAAAATTTTGATGTTGAAAGAGTTCATGGAAGTAGAGATTACTTCCAAATTCATAATGAATTCTTAATAGAGATTGTACCGGTTATAAAAATAAATGATTACAAAAAAGCATTGAATGTTACAGATATGAGCCCACTACATGTTAATTATATAAAGAAAAAACTTCGCAAAGAACAAATGGACGAGATACGGCTTGCTAAACAATTTTGCAAAGCAGCAAAAGTTTATGGGGCAGAATCTTACATCAAAGGATTCTCAGGACACATACTTGATTTATTGATAATACATTACGACTCGTTTGAAAATCTGATTAAAGAAGCTGTTGAATGGAATCCAAAAGTAATCATTGACATTGAAAAGCAATTGGAAAATCCTATGAAAGAATTAGACAAAGCAAAGACTCATTCTCCACTAATAATAGTTGATCCTATACAACCATGTCGAAATGCAGCTGCTGCTTTAAGCAATGAGAAATTCAACAGATTTATTGATACCTGCAAAAAGTTTCTTATGAATCCAAACAGGGAATTCTTTAAAGTAAAAAAATTAAATAAAGAAAAAATAAAGAATAAAAAACTATCAAATGAAGAATTATTCTTCTTTGAAGCAGAGTCATTAGAAGGAAAAAAAGATGTAGTTGGTGCAAAGATAATGAAAGTTTATGAATATCTTAAAAGAAAAATTAAGAAGCATGAATTCAAAATTATGAAAACCGATTGGGAATTTAGTGATAAAGGAATTATTTACTTTATAATCAAAAAAGAAAAACTTTCAAACACAGAAATAATTAGTGGACCTCCTTTAAAAGAAAAAGAAGGCGTTAAGAGATTTAAACAAAAACACAAAAAAGCATTCATTAAAAAAAACAGAATATTCGCCGAAGAGAAAAGAAAGTACAGAGAAGCAGAGAAGTTAATTAAAGATTTGCTAAAAGAGAAATATGTGGTTGAAAGAGTTAAAAGAGTTAAAAGAGTTAAAAAGAGTTAAAAAGGGTTAAAAAAAGTTAAAAGAATTAAAAAAGATAAACTTTACTTGTGATTAAACTTTTTCTCAAGAATGAAAACAAGAAAGAATCCTATTAAACCAATAAACACAACCAATAATAAATTATTATAAGAAGAAACTATTTTTTTATATGGCAATCTCAGAGAGCCAATCATTAACCCAGTAAGAAATGACATTGTTGCAGGTTTATGTTTTTTCAACAAGAAATCTAAAAACCTTGAAAAAGATAATATTCCAATCAAAGCTCCGAGCACA
Source organism: Candidatus Woesearchaeota archaeon (assembly GCA_002686295.1). Lineage (GTDB taxonomy): Archaea > Nanobdellota > Nanobdellia > Woesearchaeales. Next base: position 7,283 of record NZBB01000001.1, on the reverse strand, counting down.
AAAACTGCTATCTTGTCAAACATCAAATTTTTTATCACATTAATCAAAAATTCATATTGATTCAATAGAACAAGAATGAAAGCTCCAGAAATACCTGGCAGAATCATAGCACAAATAGCTATTGCTCCAGAGAATAACAAAACCAGCAAAGAATGATTTGTTTCCAATGTTTTCAAACCAACAAACCAGAAAGCAAAAAACAAACCAATCGCAAAAAACAAAAAGTTTTTATTATGATTCCTGCCTGCCTGTCTATAAACAAAAATTGCTGAAGATAATATTAATCCTAAGAAAAAAGCATAAGTTATAGCAGTCCAAGCAGACAACAAATAATCTATTAAATGTGATAAAATAAGCAAAGCCAATACTATTCCTGAAAGTAAAGGTATTAGCAAAGCAAAATCAATTTTCTTAAAGTTCTTAAAGAATTTTTTGAAGTTTAGATTGAAAAGTTCTTTTACAAGCAAAGTATTAACTTCATTTATAGCATGTATTAATCTTTGATAAATGCCTGTTATTAAAGCTATTGTTCCTCCTGAAACGCCTGGAATAGCATCAGCAGTACCCATAAATAAGCCACGCAAAAAAATAAGAAATAATTCTTTTAAGTTTTTCATAAAATAAAAGAACATAAACAATATTTTAAAAAATTTGTGTTTTAGGTTTATTTAATGTTTATTAATTTATTAATTTATTTCTCAACTAATAATGATTTTCTAATGTAAAGAATATTAAGATTATTTCTCTTTTATCACACAAATTTTTCTTCTTCAAGTTTTTCAAATTTAAATTTCAGGCTTAAGTTTAAATCTTTATTAACAAAAGAACATTCGTGTTTGGCAAAACCATAAATCCTTAAAACTTCATAGATTGAAATCAAAACATGATTTTTGACAAGCAATAATTCTTTATTGTGTTTGTTGTAATCCAATATCCTATCATTTATTTTTATGAAAGTCATTTAAATTCAAAATATTTTTATAAAAGAAACTAAAAGAAACTTTTCTTAAAAAACCTCACGCAGTTCTATGTCCTATGTCCAGTGTTTCTCGTCAAGAAAATCTTTCGGAAGTCCAGTGGTTTTTTTCGGAATGCTGTTTTCTCATGGATATTTTAAGTAATTTGCCCCTAACTTTTAATCCAAAAAACAATGCTATTGAAGGATACAAAAACAAGGTTAAATAATTAGTTTTAAAGTAAAAAAAGAATTTCCTTCAAAATCTTCTGAGAATTATTTCTTTATCTTCTGGAAAATTTAAAGGTACTCTCAAAACAGACTTGTTTCCAATAATACTCCACCTACTACTATGAACAGGTATTGTGTGCACTATCTCTGAAGAAACAACTATTGTTTTATCCGATAAAAACATCTTCATATCGCCAAGCAGAGGATTCTTATTATAATAAACTATTACATAAACATAGTCTTTAGTTATAAAAAAACAGTTTAGTTTGTAAAAATTCTTAATTTTTTTAAGTGCAGAAATGATTGATTCAAAATCTTTTTCAGGAACAAAATTTGAAGCTAGAAAATAAAGTAGTTCTTCAGAATCTGTGTTTCCCTTTGTTTCATACTGCTCATCAAAAAATAATTCTTCCTTGACAGAGCCATTATGAAAAAGTGCAAACTTATCAGATATGAAAGGATGAGTATTTCTTAGAAATCTAGGAGTCTTAGTTGATTTTCTGGCATGCAAAAACAAATAGTTAGACTTGACTTTCTTTGCAACAGACATAAATTTTTCATCCTCAAAACAAGATTTTATTGATTTGAAAACTTTAAAATCTTTGCCTTGTTTAAAATAAGCACCCCAACCATCGGGATGAGGAAAAGGTTTGTCAACATTTCTTTCATGCAACTGATTATTTCCCAGAGCCATCTCTTTCAAACCAATGAATATATCTTTTGGCTTAAAACCACCAATAGCAAAAATCATTCTACACATTTAAAACACCTTAAACTAACATTTTTACAACATTTTTTGCAGATCATCATACTCTTGTCTTACAGTATCGCGCACAAAACAACATATTTTTTCATTTTCATTAAAAAACCATCCACTATTCTTATAATCTTTTAAAGAATAATTAAAACCTTTTTTATCAAATATATTATCAGTTAATTTGTTAAAAACTTCTGAATTTGTATAACCTAATTTATCTGCTGAGTTCAAAATTGAAAGACAATAATCAGTTATAACATCATCATCTAAACCATTTTTCAGAGTTTTATTGCTAAGATATTTCAATAGCCAATTGTTTGGCAACACTATATCTGAGCCATCAAAAGATATTTTTGGTTTGTTTGAAAATCTCATTCCATAATCTGAGCTCTTACTAATCAACCAATGAAGAATTTCAGTATATGAAAAACCAAGAGTTAACAAAGGATTTGAATCAGGAGTCCTTATCTCTATCGTATCATCATACCCTATTTTCTTTTCAGATTCAGAAGCAAATCTTACTCTTACAGGTCCATTTATAGCACTTAAAGGATTACTTCTTTTAGAATATTCTTCTCCGCCTTCATCCCAATATTTTTCACATATATTATTAAATTGCTCTTCTAGATTCCCCAAATGTTCTGCAAAAGAATACATGTAATTAGGGATATCACCAAAAAAAGGCTCTTTTNAATAAACATCTTTTCTGTATCCATTGGCTCTCCAGGCATAGCTTTCATTATCTGAAAAAGAGTTCATAACTGCAAGACCAAAAGGATCTAAAGCTATTGCAGTATTATAATTTTTAATTATTTTTTCTTCATCATCTGGAAGAGAGAAATGTATATGAAAACCTCTTGTTAATCCTTCAAAAGAATAATCTTCTCCAAGAAAAAGTTTTTTAACAACTGCAAGAGAATCATCTCTGAAAACAACTTTCTTTTTATTGCCGTCATGATTAAAAGGCAGAAAAGTTTTTGTTTTAATCAAATCATAAGAATCCATCAACTGAAGAAATTCCTTGAAAGCATCAGAAACTGAATTATGAGGATCAGTTCTTAACTCTAGACGATCCTTTGTTGTTTCCTTGCCAACATTATTACTATCAAAAATATTTAAAGAATCAACATTTTTTATCAAACGATCATTCTCACCAAGAACTACTCCTTCGAATTCTAAACCAATCTTATTTTCTAACATTCACTCTTCTTCCTCAAAAACTAGGGGTTCAGCCCCTTGAATTACTTTTAATTCGTTAAGAACGGAGTCAAAAGATGAAAAACTTAATTCCTCTTTATTCTTCACTATTATATTATGGAGTTCAGTTATACAATTAATAATTCTTCTGGCGTGCTCTAATTTTACATGAGAATGTATTATTATTCTGACTCCACTATTATTTCTCAATCCGCTTATCTGAAAACCTAATTGTTTTAACTTTTCAAGAATAATCCTATTATTTTCATTGCTACCAAAATCAAATCCTAATATGTTTGTTGGTATAGGATTAAGTACTAAACTTACTCCTTCTAAAGATAAAATTGAATTTTTGATATAATCTATGATAGAAAGGATATTTTTAACATTGTTCTTATATCCTTCAATTCCCCAATACTGCTGCATCGCCCAAGTAGCTGCAACTGCTCCACCACATTTTGAACCTTCAAGCGAATTATTTGTTATCTTTGGAAAATCAGCTTTATACCTATAAGCTTTTATAAAACTCTCATCTCTGAATATTATTGCTCCTGCACCCAAAGGACATAAACCCATCTTGTGAGGATCAACAGTTATAGAAGAAACACCTGGTAAAGAAAAATCCCAATCAGGAACTTCATTATCAAGCATTTTCATGAATGGAAGTATATATCCTCCAAAAGCAGCATCAACATGTAAATGCAGGTTGTGTTTAATAGCTAAATCAGAAAACTCTTTTATTGGATCAATTAATCCAAACCTAGATGTACCTGCAGTTGCATATATTCCAAGAGTTTCATCGTCTATTGCTTTCTCTACATCTTCAACATTTACAATCTGGGTTTCTTCATCTACAGGTATAGATACACATTTTAAACCAAGAAGGTCTTCAATCTTCACTTTTGAATAATGTGCTGATTCAGGAACTATTATCTTAAACCTCTTACCTCCTCTTAAACGTTCCTTGTTTCTGGCTGCCCAGAAAGCTACTATATTCGCAACAGTTCCGCCTGAGGAAATATAACCAAGAGGATCTTTTACTGAACTATAATTCTTGTTATTAAACAAACTTGCTAACCAATTAATTGCATCTCTTTCCATTAAAGTAACAGAAGGATATTGTTCCTTACACATATTTCTATCAATAAAACTAAGGTACGCCATATTTGCAACTGGATGTGGCTTGCAACACTCTGTATTGAAAACCATTCCGGAATTATATGTTGCGTCCATTAATGAAAGTCTTGCTAAATCTTCAAAAGTTCTTTTTAATCTAATATTCTTTTTATCAATATTTTTATCTTTGTTTTCATCTTTGTTCAAAAGCTTGAATAGTTTTTCAAAATCTTCAACAAAAAACTTGTTTCTAGTGTTTTCAGTCATAATAAATTATAATAAACAAAAAAGAATAAAAAATCTATCCCTAGAAAGTTTGTTAGAAATGGAAATATTTAAATAAAAAATACAATATAATAAAAATATGATTAGAATTATTCATAAAATATTATACTTTCTCGACGAAGACAGCAGGACAACTTTATCAAAGATTGCAAAGCGTCTAAAAACAAGTGAACAAAGAATAAGCTATACAGTAAAATCAATGATTAAAAAGAGGCAAATAAAAGGCTTTGCAACAGTTTTTGACTATGCAAAATTTGATTACAACGCGTACATCGTAGCATTCAGAACAAACTACCAATTAAAAGAAGAAACAAACAAATTATTAAATGATATAAAAGAACATCCGGAAACTATATTGATGGAAAAATTACAAGGAAGACTAGACCTAATAACAATGTTTTTATCGCCAAATCCATCAAGCTTTAACAAAACACTGAAAAAACTCATCTCAGATAACAAAAAAGTCATACGTGAAAATCATATATGCACAGTCATTGTAATGCACAAATTCAATAAACAATATCTGCATCCATGGATAAAAATAAAAGACGACAAAGTAATCGGGGGTGACAGAGACCCATTAAAATTAAGTGAAACTCAAAAAAAGATTTGCAAAGCACTACTTGATAAACCAACAGGAAAACTAAACGAACTTGGAAAAACAACTAAACTAACATTCAAAACCTTGACAAAAAAAATAAAAGAACTTAGGAAAAAAAGAGTTATAAGAACATTTGAACCAATAATAAATCATGAAAAAATAGGTATAGACAGAAAGAAAATATTGTTAAAATATGAATCATACGACCAAAGAATAGAAAACAACCTAACTAGTTTCTGTAAACTAAACCCAAATATTGTTTCAATAACAAAAACATTTGGAAGCTGGGATTCAATAATAGACTTTGAATCAATTAAAGAAGAAAGAATAAACGAATTCATAAACAAACTAAGAGAAACATTCGAAGGAATAATAGCGAGCATAGAAATAATTGATGTTGAAAGAACAGACAAAAGAATTTATCTGCCATCAAACCACTTTTCGTAATTAAGCCTGAAAAAATTTAAAAAAAACAATCCATTTATGAAATTAAAATATGAAAATACTAGCATACACAGATCACCACGGTAGCCCTGACGAGTTAAAAGAAGTGGCTGAAAAAGTAAAAAAAGCAGATATAATAATTTGTGCAGGTGATTTCACAATATTCGAACACGAAGTAGAATTCATCATGCACCAAATGAATAATTTATCTAAAAAAACTCTTTTAATACACGGAAATCATGAAGCAGAAGAAACAACGAACTTATTATCAAAACACTTCAAAAACATAAAATTCCTGCACAAAAAAGCTTATGAAACAAACGGATACTTATTCCTTGGCTATGGAGGAGGAGGATTTGCAACAATAGAACCAGAATTTGAAGAGCAAAGCAAAGAATTTAAAAAATTAATGAAAAGGAAAAAAACAATATTGATAACACATGGACCACCATACGGAACAAAACTAGACATTATGGGAGGAGGACATGTAGGCAACAAGAGCTTCACTAAATTCATAAAAGAAGCACAACCAGACTTATTCATATGCGGACATCTACATGAAAGATTCCATACAAAAGACAAAATAGGAAAAACAATTCTAATAAACCCAGGACCTGATGGAGAAATAATAGAAATTTAAAAAGAAAAAAGTTGAAGGTTTATAATCTTCATTCTTAAGAATATACACCTAACATAAAGAAGTTCCGCTTACATCAACACCATTAGGATAATTATCTTCATTATAATTCCACCCATCAGGTGAAGATGGAATTATGTCATTAGCATCAGGAATACATGAACTATCTGATGGACAATCATCTATAGCTATAGATGGAACCCATAAATAATAAAACTCATTACAATCTGAATCACAACAAGCTCTATAAGAGTGTGTACTTCCAGGATGAGGAGACATATCCGTATTCCACTCAACATCACATAAGCAATCTTGGTCATTATATGCACACCCACCAATATTTGTATAAGCAGGTAACCAACCATTAAGATTGCCTGTTGCTGCATGTTCTAAACGAACACATTCATTTTCAACTGAATCCAAAGCATATGCAACATCTGTTAAGTCTTCATCATAAAAAGTGGATCCATCATTACCAACATATAAAACAAGTTCAGTACCATAAAACTGAGGAAGATAAACATTTAACTGTTGTCCACCATTATAAGTCATAGTTACATATTCTCCTGAAGATATATTTACAGGTGGGTTTCCACATTGAGATGCTGGACCGACAGATATTTTAAATAAAACCATTTGAGGAGTATCATATTCTTCATAGTCAGTGTAACTATTTGGTTCGTCTGAAGAAGATGTTCCAAATAAATGTCCGAACGCATTATAATGTGTACAATCTGCATGTTTACAAAATGAATAACTTTTTGCTCTAAAGCATCCAACATCACTACTAAAATTAGATACATCAATATTCTCCAAATCAGTTATTTTTAAAGAACAAACAGAATTGAAACCTTCATCAACTTCACCATCACAATCATTATCAAAGCCATCACAAACCTCAACACCAATAGAAAAACCATACTCATTAGCCATTAAAGAACCATCACAATCATCATCCAAACCATTACAAATCTCAACACCAGTAGAATAATCATATTCGTTAGTCATTAAAGAACCATCACAATCATCATCCATTCCATTACAAACTTCTGTCATTCCA